>JANMMH010000369.1:0-14164 GCA_031373055.1 Rubrivivax sp.
GTTCATGTCAGGACCTCGCTTTCACTGACCAATAACGCGCCACTTGTGCGGTGGGTGCTGGGGTCGACCACGATCAACGCACCTGCGGTGCGGTCGTGTGCGTAGGCTTGCAGCGGCAGCGGCTGCTGGACACCGAAGCGCACCAGGCCGATGTCGTTGACAGTCAGGCTCTGGCTCGGCAGACGTTGCAAGGTGTGGATGTCCAGGCGGTGTTCGATGGCCGCCAGCCGGCCATGCACCCAGCGGTTGCCGTGGCGCAGCAGATACTTGCGGCCGACCACTGCCGGCTCGGTGTCGAGCCAGGCCAGCGTGGCGCTGAAGTGCGAGCGTGCGCTCTGGCTGTGGGGTGCAAGAATCCAGTCACCCCGCGAGACATCGAGTTGGCGGTCGAGCATCAGGCCTGCCGATTGCCCCGCATGCGCGGATTCCACGCGGGTTCCTGCCAGATGCAGTTCGCTCACCAACGCGACCTCACCACTGGGAAACACTTGGATGGCGTCGCCGCATCGCAGCTGCCCGCGTGCGATGCGGCCCCACACGATGCGCGGCTGCTCGCCCACACCGCCGCCTTCGCGGGCGACGTATTGCACCGGCATCACGAGTGCGCCGTCAGGCTGTGTGTCGGCGTTGGGCAGGCCTTCAAGCAAGCCCAGCAGTGACGGCCCTTGGTACCAGGGCGCAGCCATCGGCGTGGCAACGTTGGCACCCGTCAAGGCCGATACCGGCACCACGCCTGCGGCCGTGATGCCAGCTTCCTGGCAGAAGTGCAGTAACGCTTGGCGCACGGCGGCAAACGCAGTGGCCGCATCAGCCTGTGTCACCGTATCTAACTTGTTAACGGCGAACACTATGCTTGGCACACGCAGCAGCTGTGCCAGCAGCGCGTGGCGCCGCGTTTGCGGCAGCAGGTGCACATGCGCCGCGCGCCAGTCGATCTTGGTGATGTCGACCAGCACCACGGCGGCGTCGCTGCCCGCCGCGGCGGTGACCATGTTGCGCGTGTACTGCTCGTGGCCCGGGGCGTCGGCGATGATGAATTTGCGCTTCTTCGTCGTGAAGTAGCGGTAGGCCACGTCGATGGTGATGCCTTGCTCGCGCTCGGCTTCCAGGCCGTCGGTCAGCAGCGAAAGGTCGATCGGCGCACCGGCGGCACGGCGCTCTAACGCATCGAGCTGGTCGGACAAGATGGCGCGGCACTCAAAGAGCAAGCGGCCGATCAAGGTGCTCTTGCCGTCGTCCACGCTGCCGGCGGTGAGGAATCTCAAGGCGCGCATCAGAAGTAGCCCTCTTTCTTGCGCCGCTCCATCGAAGCCTCGGAGCTGCGGTCGTCCATGCGTGTGGCGCCACGTTCGCTAACGTCGGTGGTAAGCGTCTCGGCGACGATGTCGACGGCGCTCTCCGCGCTGCTTTCTACCGGGCAGGTGCAGGTCATGTCGCCCACGGTGCGAAAGCGAACCTTCACGGTCTCAATACGCTCGCCTGCCAGCGCCGGCGTGACCGCGGTGATCGGTACGAGAAGGCCGTTGCGCCGCACCACCTGGCGTGGGTGGGCGTAGTACATGCCGGGCAGCTGGATGCGTTCGCGCGCGATGTAGAGCCACACGTCGAGCTCGGTCCAGTTGCTGATGGGGAAGGCGCGGAAATGCTCGCCGGGGCGCAGCCGCGTATTGAACAGCGTCCACAACTCGGGGCGCTGCTCCTTGGGCAGCCATTGGCCGAAGCTGTCGCGGTGACTGAAGATGCGCTCTTTGGCGCGCGCTTTCTCTTCGTCGCGACGCGCGCCGCCGACCAAGGCGTCGAAGCGCTGGGCCTCGATGGCTTCGAGCAAGGCCACCGTCTGGTGGCCGTTGCGCGACTCCAGCGGATGCGCCAGGCGCACCGTGCCACGCCGGATCGAGTCGTCCAGGTGGCCGACCACCAGGCGCTCGCCAAGCGCGGCGACATGGCGGTCGCGGAACTCGATGACTTCGGGGAAGTTGTGCCCGGTGTCGATGTGCAGCAGCGGGAAGGGCAGCCGGCCCGTGTAGCGCTGGCCGTCGGCAGCAGCGCGCTTCTTGAAGGCCTTCTGCGCGAGGTGCAGCACGACGCAAGAGTCCTTGCCGCCCGAGAAGAGCAGGGCGGGCCGCTCGAAGCTGGCCGCGACTTCGCGCAGGATGAAGATGGCCTCCTCTTCAAGGCCGTCAAGGTGCTGCTGGTCGAGTGATGGCAGCAGATGTTCGATGGCGGTCGGGGCGTTCATGCCGTGGCTTTCTCGTTGCTTTCATGGACGTGCAGGCCGCACTCTTTGGCGCTGTCTTGCTCCCACCACCAGCGGCCTGCGCGCGGGTCTTCACCCACGGCGACTGCGCGTGTACAGGGCGCGCATCCAATGCTTGGGTAGAAGGCGTCGTGCAGCGGGTTGTAGGGCACCTTGTGCTGCGCGATGTAGTGCCACACGTCCTGCAAGCCCCAAGCCGCGAGCGGGCTGAACTTGACGCGCGTGGGGTCGCTGGTGTCGATGGGCGGCACCTCGGCGCGCGCGTCGGATTGTTCGCGGCGAAGGCCTGTAACCCAGGCGCTGCGGCCATGCAACAGGCGTCCCAGCGGCTCGAGTTTGCGCAGCGCGCAGCAGTTCTTGCGCAGCGCCTGGCTCTCGAACATGGCGCGCTCGCCGTGGTCTTGCACGAAGTGCAGCACAGCTTCGGTGGTCGGCGCCCAGCGCTCGACGCGCAGGCCGTAGTGCGCGTCGATGACGTCGACCAGGGCTAGCGTTTCGTCGTGCAGCGCACCGGTGTCCAACGTGGCCACGGCGATGCCCAATTGGTGCCGTGCGATCAGGTCGGTAATGACCATATCTTCCGCGCCCAGGCTCGTGGCCTGCACGATGGTGCCGGTGTGCTCAAACGCCGCCTGCCGAAGCAGTTGCGTCGTGGCTTGCAGCCGCTGCTCGAAGCCGCCCAGGCGCCGCGCGTGCAGCGTGACGGCGCTCATCGGGACAGGCTGGCGCCGCGCTCGAACGCGGGCAGCTTGCTCAGCAAGTCGGTCTGGTAATGGCCTTCGAAAAAACCAAGCGCTCGGTTGGCGGCGTCGAAGTTCTGACCTTCGCGCAACTGCGCCGCGCTGAAGCCACTGCGCTGTAGCAACGGCAGCATGTCCACCACCACGTCGCCGGTGGCCCAGAGCTCGCCTTCAAAGCGCAACCGGCTGCGCAACAAGCGCGCTTGGGAATAAGCGCGGCCGTCGGTCCACTTCGGGAAGCGCAGCGCGATGGCGCGTGTGCCCTTCACGGCGTCGACACGCAAACAGACGTCGTCGGTGTTGTCGAACAGCAGCAGCTCGCTGGGCAAAGCCTGGGTCGCGTCGATGAAGTTCATGGTCTGGCCTTTCATGCATGCACGGGGGCACGGGCGGTGGCGCGGCGCACAGCGTCGGCCGCCACACGGAAGGGTGGCGTGCCGATGCGCTGCACGGTGTCGATGAAGCGCTCGTGGCCCTGGCGCTCGCGCTGGTAGACCTCGATCGCCGCTTCGATCACGTCCGCGACTTCATCAGCTGCGAATGACGGGCCGATGACTTTGCCGGGAACCGGCGCGCCGCTGAGCGTGGAGCCGTCGGAGCCGCCCAGCGTCACCTGGTACCACTCGCTGCCGTCTTTGTCGACGCCCAGGATGCCGATGTGGCCGCTGTGGTGGTGGCCGCAAGAGTTGATGCAGCCGCTGATGTGCAGGTCGACGTCGCCGATGTCGTAGAGCTGGTCGAGGTCGTCAAAACGCGCGGTGATGTCGGCGGCGATGGGCAGCGAGCGCGCGTTGGCCAGCGCGCACAGGTCGCCGCCGGGGCACGCGATCATGTCGGTCAAGAGGCCGATGTTGGGGGTGGCGAAACCTTCCGCCTTGGCCGCCAGCCAGAGCGCGGGCAGTTGCGACTCATGCACCCAGGGCAGCAGCAGGTTCTGGTCGTGCGTGACGCGCAGCTCGCTGTGGCTGAAGCGCTCGGCGATGTCAGCGGCGCGCGCCATTTGATCGGCGGTGACGTCGCCTGGCGGCAGGCCCGCGCGCTTGAGCGAAAGTGTGACGGCGCGGTAGCCGGCGAGCTTGTGGCCTTGCACGTTGCGCTCAAGCCAGCGTTGATAGCCCGGCGCCACGGCGACTTCACCGCTAACCTTGGAAGTACATGCATCGGTGGCCAGCACCGGGGCGCGAAAGTTCGCGGCGATGCGGTCCAGCTCGGCCTGCGGAATCAACTGCGTGCCGCTCAGCGCGTCGTCGGCCAGGAGGGCCGCAAATTCGGCGTTGACGGCGTCCACGAACTTCTGGCCTTCGGCCTTGACCAGGATCTTGATGCGCGCCTTGTACATGTTGTCGCGCCGGCCGTGCAGGTTGTAGACGCGCACGATGGCTTCGATGAAGACGAGGATCTGCGCCCAGGGCACGAAGTCATTGATGAGGCTGGCGATGACCGGCGTGCGGCCCATGCCGCCGCCCACGAGCACGCGAAACCCGACCTCGCCGGCCGCGTTCTTGTGCAAGTGCAGGCCGATGTCGTGCCAGGCCGTGGCGGCGCGGTCTTCACGCGCGCCGCTCACCGCGATCTTGAACTTGCGCGGCAGGAAAGCGAACTCGGGGTGCAGCGTGCTCCACTGGCGCAGCACTTCGCAGTAAGGCCGCGGGTCGACGATCTCGTCGGGCGCGATGCCGGCAAGTGCGTCGCTGGTGATGTTGCGGATGCAGTTGCCGCTGGTCTGGATGCCGTGCATATCCACGTCAGCCAGCAGGTCCATGACATCGGCCGCGTTAGGCAGCGGGATCCAGTTGAACTGGAGGTTCTGGCGTGTCGTGAAGTGGCCGAAGCCACCGCGTTCTTGCGCCGTGCCTGCGTCGCGATGGTCGTGCTCGCGTGCGATGCGCGCCAGCACGCGCAGCTGCGCGCTGGAGAGCTCACCGTAGGGCACGGCCACGCGCAACATCGGCGCGTGGCGCTGCACGTACCAGCCGTTTTGCAGGCGCAGCGGGCGGAAGTCTTCGTCGGGCAATTGGCCGGCGAGGTGGCGTTCGAGCTGGTCACGAAACTGCGCGGCACGCTGGTGCACGAACTGGCGGTCGAAGTCGGTGTATTGGTACATGTCAGGTCATCACTTTCACGCCGGCGGTCACCAGCGATGTGCAGAGCAGTGCGCGCACAAAGCGCTCGGGAATCAAAGTCGTCAGCCGCGCGCCGAGCCAGATACCGGGCAAGGAGCCGACGAGCAAGGCGGCGAGCAAGGCGTAGTCAACATGGCCGAGCCAGGCGTGGCCGGCGGCAGCGACCAGCGTCAGCGGCACGGCGTGGGCGATGTCGGTGCCGACGACTTGCTGCGCCGGCAAGCGTGGGTGCAACAACAGGATCAAGGTCGCGCCGATGGCGCCGGCGCCGATGGACGTGAGTGTCACCACCACGCCAAGCAACACTCCAGAGGCCACCGTCAGCGGCGCCTGCCGATGGGGCGGAATCCAGCGTTGCAGGCGCACGCCGAGTTGATGCCAGGCGCGTCGCCAGGCCACGGTCACGGCCGTCAGCAGTAAGGCCACGCCGAGCGTGAAGGTCATCGCCCCAGTGCTGGTCTTGCCCAGATCCGTGGCGGCCATCAAGGCCAAGGTTGCCATGGCTGCAGGCAGGCTGCCGGCCAGCAGCAGACCCACAACTCGGCGGTCAACATGACCCTGGCGCTGGTGCGCCCAGGCGCCGCCAGCCTTGGTCAGCCCGGCGAAGGCCAGGTCGGTACCGATGGCCAGGGCCGGATGCAGCTTGAAGACGCCGAGCAGAAGCGGCGTCATCAAAGAGCCCCCGCCCACGCCCGTCAAACCGACAATGGCGCCGACGGCAAAACCGCTGAATACCGCGAGCGAGTCCATGTCGAGTGTGCGTAGCCCATCGCCGCGCCCGTGGCACAGCTTGTGGGAGGCGACTCTAGGTAGGCTTCATATATTTGAGAAGAACAATGAAGTTCGATGCTTATGGCAATGCTGAATATGGAAGGCTGAACAGATGCCAAACTTGAGCCTGAGCGCGCGCTGGGTTGCTTACGTACTGTGCGCCGGTGCGCTGGCCGTGCTGACGGCATGCCAGACGCCACCCCCGGCTGAGCAGGTCGAGTTGGGCGGCCCGCCGAAGCAGGCGATCGTCGTCAAGCCACCGCCCAAGCCATTGCGCATGGGCCTGGCGCTGGGCGGCGGTGCGGCACGCGGCTTTGCGCACATCGGTGTCATTCAGGTGCTGGAAGAAGCGGGCTTACGCCCGGCCTTGGTCGTCGGCACTTCGGCTGGTAGCCTGGTGGCTGCCCTCTACGCTTCAGGCAAGAGTGGTGTGGAGATGGCGGCGCTGGCCTTGGCGATGGACGAATCGGCCATCACCGACTGGTCGTTCCCGGGCCGGGGGCTTATCCGCGGCGAGGCGCTGGCGCGCTATGTGCGCGAGCACACGGCGGGGCTGACGATCGAGCAAATGCGGCTGCCGCTGGGCATCGTCGCCACCGATCTGGACAGCGGCGCGGCCACGCTCTTCCAACGCGGCGACACCGGGGCTGCGGTGCGCGCGTCCAGCGCCGTGCCGGCACTCTTTCAGCCGGTGAAGATCGGCGCGCGTGAGTACGTGGACGGCGGCCTGGTCTCGCCTGTGCCGGTGCGCTTTGTGCGCCAGATGGGCGCTGACGTGGTGGTGGCCGTGGACATCTCGGCCTCACCAGAAGGCAACGCCACCAGCGACGCGCTGAAGATGCTGATGCAGACGTTTGCCATCATGGGCCGCAGCATCAACCACTTCGAGCTGCGTGACGCCGATGTGGTGGTGCGCCCGGCGCTGAACGGCGTGTCGGGCGCCGACTTCACGGCGCGCCAGCGGGCGATTCAGGCCGGGCGGGATGCGGCGCTGCGCATGCTGCCGGCGCTCAAGGCGCGGCTGGCCGCCGTGGATCCTTGAGCTTCAGAAAAAGAAACGGCCCGGTGTCGCCACCGGGCCGAAGGTACCGCATCAAATGAACTTTGACGGGTACCGAGGAGACAAGCTTCCAAAGAGACCGTTGCAGCGGCTGCTACAGCGGTACCAGTCAGACGGAATGCACTCCCGAAAGTTCCATCGCCCCTTCAGGCGACGGTGACTTAATAGATCACGCAGCGCGCTTGGCGCGGGTCGCAGCTTGCGTGGCCTTGACGGCCGAGCTGGTGACCGACTGGAAGTTGGCTTCAGCAACTTCAGCAGCCTGGCGCGCGGCCTTGTTGACGCTCTCGTAGGCGTTGTTGGCGGCGGTGATGGCCGACTTGACCATGGTCACAGCGTTTTCCGAGCCGGCAGGCGCGTTCTTGATGGCGGTATCGACGAGCGACATGACCTTCTTCTGCGTGTCAGCGGCGGTGGCTTCAGCGACCTTGGTCACTTCGGCGCCGGTGCTGGCGACGATGTCGTACACGTGGCGGTTGTAGGCAGCAGCCTTCTCAGCCGCGGGCTGAAGCAGGCCGGCTTGCAGGGCCAGCAGCTCTTGCGCGTCTTTGATCGACAGCGCGGCTTTGGTGGTGTCGGCAAACTCGGCCATCGTGGTCTTGGCGACTTGCAGGTTCAGTTCAACAAGCTTCTCAACGCCTTCAAAGGCTTTGGTGGTCAGGCCGAACAGGGTCTCGAGGTTGGCTTTGTGGGCGGCAACGAATTGGTCAGGGGTGAATGTCATTTGGATGCTCCGTAAGGTGGTGGTTCAATGGGCGCTAAGCTGTTGCTTGCACGTTTGCTGCGCCGCAACATGAAACGAAGTATAGGGTTCACCCGAATGATTGCAAGCGATATTTGCTGCGTTGCAACATTCTAGGGGTGACTTTCTAGAATCCCGCCCGGTGCGCGCCTTTCACTCCGACAGTTTCGTGCTGCCCTTGCCCCCAGGACACAGCTTCCCGATGGGCAAGTACCGACTGCTGCGCGAAGCCGTCGAAGCCACGCTGGCAGGCGTGCAGGTCGAGCAAGCGCCTGCGGCCAGCGACGGCGAGCTCGCCCTGGCGCACGAGCCGGCATGGGTCGACGCCGTGATGCAGGGCCACACCAGCGCCTCCCAGCAGCGTGAGATCGGCTTCCCATGGTCCGAACGCATGGCCGAGCGCGCTCGCCGTTCGGTGGGCGCCACCATGGCCGCCGCGCGCGCGGCGCTCAGTGGCGGCGAGGGCGTGGCCGCCAACCTGGCGGGCGGCACCCACCATGCCTACGCGCACAAGGGTTCTGGCTATTGCGTCTTCAACGACGTGGCCGTGGCCGCGCGGCTGATGCAGGCCGAGATGCACCGCGTGGCGCGCCGGCTCTTGCGCGTGCTGGTGATCGACCTCGACGTGCACCAGGGCAACGGCACCGCTGCCATCTTTCGTGATGACGCCACAGTGTTCACGTTGTCCTTGCATGGCGCAAAGAACTTCCCGTTTCGCAAAGAAGCCAGCAGTCTGGACGTCGAGTTGCCCGACGGCTGTGATGACGTGCGCTACTTGGCTGCGCTGGACCAGGCCTTGGCGCAAACCTGGCAGCGCCATGCCGATGCGCCACCCGGCCTGGCCTTGTACGTGGCCGGTGCCGACCCGCATGAAGACGACCGCCTGGGCCGCCTCAAGCTCACCCGCGAAGGCCTAGCCGAGCGCGACCGCCGTGTGCTTGGCGCCTTGCGTGAACGCAGCATCCCGGTCGCGATGTCGATGGCGGGCGGCTACGGGCGCGACATCCACACCACCGTGGCCATCCATCACCAGACGCTCGCCGAAGGGCTGGTCTCATGGCAGCAATGGAGGGCCCGCGCGGCGATGGAACAATCGGCGCCATGACGCCTGCCATCACACATCCCACTGCACCCATCACCGCCGAGACCACCGCCGCTGTCGACGCTGCGATAACCAGCCGGCGCTCCATCCGCGCATTCCTGCCCAGGCCTGTGCCGCGCGAAACCATCGAAGCCATGCTTGCGGTGGCTGCGCGTGCGCCCTCAGGCACCAACACGCAGCCCTGGCGCGTGCATGTGCTGACGGGTGCCAGCAAGCATGAGCTCTCGCGGCGCATTCGTGCGGCCTACGACGACCCCACCGAGCGCGCGCGCCACAAAGAGCAGTACGCCTATTACCCGACGCAGTGGAAGTCGCCCTACATCGAGCGTCGGCGCAAGGTCGGGTGGGACTTGTACTCGCTGCTGGGCATCGCCAAGACCGACAAGGCGCGCATGCACGAGCAGCACGCTCGCAACTACGCCTTCTTTGACGCGCCGGTGGGCCTCATCTTCAGCATCGAGCGCGTGATGCAACAAGGCAGCTGGCTCGACTACGGCATGTTCTTGCAAAGCCTGATGGTGGCGGCGCGCGCGCGTGGCCTGGACACCTGCCCGCAGGCGGCGTTCACGCAGTTCCACGGCATCATTGCCGATCACTTGAAATTGAGCGGGGACGAGATGGTGGTGTGCGGCATGTCCTTGGGCTGGGCCGACCCCAGCGTGGTTGAAAACAGCCTGGTCACCGAGCGCGAGTCGGTGGCCGGGTTCACGAGGTTTCACGAATGAGCACGGCCGCCACTTCCGCCTTCGCAGGCCCGAGCCTAGGCCCCGTGCCGGTCGAGTTCCTGCTCTTCGCCGTGGTGCTGACGTGTGTGGCGCTCTTTCACGCGCACACCATGCGCACGGCCATCGTCGGCGCGCTGGTCATCGCGCTCTACAAGATCGTCTGGTCGCCGTTCAAAACGGAAGCGGGCGTGATGGGTTTCGTCGGCCATCTCGGCCACGAATGGGTCATTCTGAGCAACCTCTTGCTGCTGCTGCTCGGCTTTGCGCTGCTGGCCGACATGTTCGAGAAGAGCGAACTGCCCGCCATCCTGCCGCGCTACCTGCCCGACGACTGGAAGGGCTGCTTCGTGCTGCTGCTGGCGGTGTTCGTGCTGTCGAGTTTTCTCGACAACATCGCTGCCGCGATGATTGGCGGCGCCGTGGCGCACACCGTGTTTCGCGGCAAGGTGCACATCGGCTACTTGGCCGGCATCGTGGCAGCGTCGAATGCTGGCGGCGCGGGCAGCGTGGTGGGTGACACGACGACGACGATGATGTGGATCGCTGGCGTGCCGCCGCAGGAGGTGCTGGAAGCCTTCATCGCCGCGGGTGTCGCTGTGGTGGTCTGCGGCATTCCAGCGTCATTGCAGCAGCAGGCCTACTCACCGATCCAGCGCGACGCAGCGTCCAGCGCGCATGTCGACTGGGCGCGAGTGGGCATCGTCATCGCCATCCTCGCGTCAGCAATCTTTGTCAACGTGCTCATCAACACACGCTTCAACGCGGTGGCCGAGCTCTTCCCCTTCCTCGGCGCGGCAGTGTGGGTCGCCATCGTCGTCTGCGCGGTGATTCGCAAGCCCACCTGGGGCGTGCTCGGCGGCGCCTTCAAGGGCGCGATCTTCTTGATCTCACTCGTGCTGTGCGCGTCGATGATGCCGGTCGACAAACTGCCTGCCGCGACGTGGCAAACGGCACTCGGCCTGGGCTTTGTCTCTGCCGTGTTTGACAACATCCCGCTCACTGCACTCGCGCTCAAACAGGGCGGCTACGACTGGGGCTTCCTGGCCTTCGCCGTCGGATTTGGTGGCTCGATGATCTGGTTCGGCTCCTCAGCCGGCGTGGCCTTGTCGAGCATGTATCCGCAGACACGCTCGGTCGGTTTGTGGCTGCGCCACGGCTGGCATGTGGCTGTGGCTTACGTGGTGGGTTTCTTCGTCATGCTGGTGCTCATTGGCTTTCACCCAGGCGCCAAACTCAAGGGCAGCCTTGATGTGCCGACGCCTGCGCCAGCCATCACCACGCCTTCCAAATGACGACCCCGATGCAAAAGCCTGTCGTGCTGGTGGCGCGCGCCACGTTCCCTGATATCGTCGAGCGCTTGCGCGCGCACTTCGACGTGAGCTTCAACGCTACTGACGTGGTCTACACACGCGCCGAGCTGCTGGCCCAGCTGCGTGGCAAGGCGGGCGCCTTCACCACCGGCAGTGAACGTATCGACGCCGAAGTGCTGGCTGCCAACCCCCAGTTGCGCGTGGTGTGCAACATGGCCGTGGGCTACAACAACTTCGACATCGACGCCTTCAATGCGCACGGCGTGCTGGCGACTAACACGCCAGACGTGCTGACAGAGACCACCGCCGATTTCGGTTTCGCCATGATGATGGCCACCGCGCGGCGCATCAGCGAGAGCGAGCACTACTTGCGCAGGGGCGAGTGGACCAAGTGGTCCTACGACATGATGGTCGGGAGCGACGTGCACGGCGCCACGTTGGGCATCCTGGGCATGGGCCGTATTGGCCAGGCCATCGCCAGGCGCGGTGCGCTGGGTTTTGGCATGCGGGTGATCTATCACAACCGTAGCCGCTTAAGCGCCGAGCAAGAGTTGCCGCTGAAGGCGCAATGGGTCGAGAAAGATGCGTTGCTGCGCGAGGCCGACCACCTGGTGCTGGTGCTGCCGTATTCGGCACAAAGCCACCACGCCATCGGCGCGGCTGAGCTGGCGCTGATGAAGCCCACGGCCACGCTCACCAACATCGCACGCGGTGGCATCGTCGACGACGCGGCACTCGCCGCCGCGCTTCGCGACAAGCGCATTGCCGCTGCGGGCCTGGATGTGTTTGAAGGAGAGCCCGCTGTCCACCCCGACTTGCTGACGCTGCCTAACGTCGTGCTCACCCCGCACATCGCCAGCGCCAGCGTGGCCACACGCCACGCCATGGCCACGCTGGCAGCGAATAACCTCATCGCTGCACTGACAGGCGGCGTGCCGCCGACACCGATCAATGCGCAGGTATTGCACGACGGTCGATTGGCCGGCTACGGACTTAGCGACTGAGACAACCAAGTCATGCTTCCTGAATGGATGGCGCCGGCCCTGCTGGCGGCACTTGCACTACTCGTTGTGTTGTTGGTGCTCGTGCTGTGGAGCGCGCTGCGCAGCCGCGACACCACAGCGCTGCGCGAGTTAGAGGGCGAGCTGCGCGACGAGCTCGCGCGCCAGGCGCAAGCCACGCGCGCCGACCTGGGCACCTTCCAGCAAATGCTGCTCACGCAAGGCGGCGACGTGGCGCGTACCCAGAACGAGCAGATCGATTCGTTTCGCACCCAGCTCACGCTCATGCAGCAGCAGGTCGACGCATCGCTGCGCCGCTTTGGCGACACGCTGGGCGAACAGATGCGCTTGATGTCCGACACCGGCGAGCGCCGCCAGGGTGAACTGCGACAGGCCGTCGAGTTGCGCCTGGTGGCGCTGCAAGAAGGCAACGAAAAGAAGTTAGAGCAGATGCGCGCGACGGTGGACGAAAAGCTGCACGCCACGCTGGAACAGCGCTTGGGCGAAAGCTTCAAGCAAGTGGCCGACCGCCTGGAGCAGGTTCACAAAGGCCTGGGCGAGATGCAGACGCTGGCGCGTGATGTCGGCTCGCTCAACCGTGTGCTAACCAACGTCAAAACACGCGGCATCTTTGGTGAGGTGCAGCTCTCAGGGCTGCTTGAGCAAGTGTTCACCGTCGAGCAGTACGCCACCAACGTGGCCACCGTGCCGGGCAGCAACGAACGTGTTGAATTCGCCGTGCGCCTGCCCGGCCAGCGCGCCGACGGCGTGCCGCTGTGGCTGCCCATCGACGCCAAGTTCCCGCGTGAAGACTACGAGCGGCTGATGGACGCGCATGAACGCGCTGACCTGCCCGCCATCGAACAAGCCGGCAAAGCCATCGAGACGCGGCTGCGGCTGGAAGCGCGCACCATCCGCGAAAAGTACATCGCACCGCCGCACACCACCGACTTCGCCATCCTCTTCGTGCCCACCGAAGGCCTGTACGCCGAAGCGCTGCGCCGCCCCGGGTTGGTGGAGGCGATGCAGCGCGACCACAAGGTCATGCTCGCGGGGCCGACGACCTTGCTGGCCACGCTCACGAGCTTGCAGATGGGCTTTCGCACGCTGGTGCTGGAGCAGCGCTCGGCTGAAGTCTGGGAGGTGCTGGGCGCTGTGAAGACAGAGTTCGGCAAGTTCGGCGAGGTGCTGGCCAAGACGCGCAAGAAGCTCGATGAAGCGGCGAAGACGATCGACGACGCGCAGACGCGCACCAACGTCATGACGCGGCGTTTGAAGTTGGTCGAGGCCATGCCCGAGGCGCGCACGCTGGAGTTGCTGCCGCGTGCGGTCAGCGACGGCGATGAGCCGGGCGACGCGCTTGAGTGACGGCAGCGCGGCTGTGCCGGCCGCACCTGAGCCCGGTGCGCATTCCGCGCGTGTGCTGCTGGCCTTGGTGGTCGGCCAACTCGGCCTGCACTCGGCCATGGCAGGGCTGCGCCTGGCTGTACCGCTGCAAGCCCTGGGTGCCGGTTACAGCGCATGGTCGGTGGGCGTGGTGATGGCGCTTTTTGCCGCCGCGCCGGTGCTCTTGGCGTTGCACGCGGGGCGGCTGGCGGATCGTCACGGTTACCACCGGCCGGTTTACTTTTCGGTCGTCATGGCCGTGCTGGGCATGCTGTCGGTGGTGGTCGCCACTTTCGCCAGCGGCGCATTGCAGTTTGGTCTGTGGTGTGTCGGCGCCATGCTCACGGGTTCGGGCGCCAACATGGGCATGCTGGCCATCCAGCGCACTGCCACGCTCACGGCGCGCGACCACGCCGAGCGTGTGCGCCTGTTCAGCTGGCTCGGCATTGCGCCGGCGTTTTCCAACGTCATCGGGCCGGTGTCGGTGGGCTTGGTGATTGACGCTGCGGGCTTCGGTTGGGCTTACGGTTTGCTACTCCTGATGCCCTTGGTGACCCTGGTGTCGGCACACAGCGTGCCGCGCTTGCCACCAGTGCCCGCGCCGGCGCAGGGCGGCGCGCCTCGCACGGCCTGGGGCTTGCTGCGCACGCCGGGGTTTAGGCGGCTGCTGGCCGTGAACTGGCTGCTGTCGATGTGCTGGGACGTGCACGGCTTTGCCGTGCCCATCATCGGCCACGAGCGCGGCTTTTCGGCGTCGACCATCGGCTTTATTCTGGGCACGTTCACCTTGGCCGTTAGTGGCATCCGCCTGGTGGTGCCTCTGCTGGCCCACCGCATGCGCGAAGCCCAGGTCATTGGCGGCGCGATGCTGGGTACCGCCGGCGTCTTCGTGCTCTACCCGCTGGCGCAAACTCCGCTGGCGATGGCGGCGTGCGCTGTGCTCCTGG
>JANMMH010000030.1:0-4543 GCA_031373055.1 Rubrivivax sp.
GCCGCAGCCACCGCCGCGAGCTTCACCCCGAGCCAAGCCCAGGTGGGGCTGCACTTGCGCGTGGTGGGCGGCTACACCGACGGCCAGGGCCATGCAGAGTCGGTGGCGAGTGCAGCGACAGCGGCGGTCGCCAACGTCAACGACGCGCCCGGTGGCATCGTGTGGGTGTCGGGTGACGTGCAGCAGGGCCGTGTGCTCTCAGTCACCCACAACCTCACCGACGCCGACGGCCTGAGCGGCATCGGCTATCGCTGGCAGTCGTCGCTGGATGGCCAGACCTGGAGCGACGTGGCCATGGCCACGAACGCGACGTTCACGCCGGGCCAGGCGCAGGTGGGCCTGCGCTTGCGCGCGGTGGCCAGCTATGTCGATGGCCAGGGCACGCCCGAGTCGGTGCCGAGTGCCAGCACGGCCAGCGTGCTCAACAGCAACGATGCGCCGGGCGGCACGGTGATGATCGCCGGCCTTGCCGAACAAGGCCAAGTGCTCAGCGCCAGCCACAGCTTGAGCGATGTCGACGGCCTGGGGGTCGTCGCCTACCAGTGGCAGTCGTCGGCCCAGGGCGCGGCGTGGTCGGCCATCGCTGGCGCAAACTCGGCGAGCCTCACGTTAGACGCCGCCCAGGTCGGCCAGCTCGTGCGTGCGCTGGCGCGCTACACCGACGGCCAAGGCACTGCTGAGTCCGTGCCCTCAAGCGCCAGCGCCAGCGTCTTGGGCGTGCAGAACGGCAGCGCCGGCGCCGATGTGCTCAACGGCACCAACTTCGCCGACCGCATGAGCGGCTTGGCCGGCAACGACCGCCTGGCAGGCCGGGGCGGGGCCGACCGCTTGGATGGCGGGCAGGGTGTCGACACTGCGATCTTCGAGCTGGCGCGTACCGACTACCTTGTGTCGCCGCGCGGCAGCTCCGTCAGGACACTGGCTGGCAACGGCACGTCTGCGGAGCTGTTGAGCGTCGAGCGTGTGCAGTTCAATGGCCTGGGCCTGGCCTTTGACGTCGACGGCGCCGCCGGCACCACGGCGCGCATTCTCGGCGCGGTGTACGGCCGCGAGGCGCTGAGCAACACGCGCTACGTGGGCATCGGCCTGACGGAGCTCGACGCCGGCACGCCGCGCGACGCACTGATGCAGTTGGCCTTGGAGGCACGATTGGGTACCAACTTTGGCGTGGCCGATATGGTGCGGCTGCTCTACCGCAACCTGGTCAGCGTGGAGCCCAGCACCGACGAGCTGAATTACTGGACAGGAGCCGTGGCAGCCGGCCAGTACACCCCCGTCGGCTTGGCCTGGTACGCGGCCAACTTGGACCTCAATGCCAACAACATCAATCTCGTCGGCCTGGCCGAAAGCGGGCTCGCCTACACCTGAAACCGCGCACCGAAGGCCGACCGGCCAACATCACTGCACACCATGACCCCTGACGCCCTGGACCGCAGGCTGCTCACCGAGCTGCAAGCCAACGCCCGCGAGAGCACCGCGAATATGGCGCGCAAGCTCGGCGTGGCGCGCACCACCGTCATCGCGCGCATGACGCGGCTGGAGCGTGAAGGCGTGGTGGTGGGCTACAGCGCGCGGCTGGCGCATGACGCCGGCGAGCACGGCGTACAGGCTTTTGTCGGCATCACGGTCGAGCCCAAGGCCGCGCGCGAAGTGCTGCGGCATATGGGCAAGATGCCTGAGCTCAAGCAGCTGTGCTCGGTCAGCGGCGAGTTCGACTACATGGCCACCTTGCGCGCCGAGTCGACCCGGCGCCTGGACGCGCTGCTGGACGAAATCGGTGAGATGAAGGGCGTGACGCGCACCACCACGGCCGTGGTGCTGGCCACGCGCATCGACCGTTCTGGGTAAGCGCGTGCAAGGCCGCGCCGTGCAGCTAACGCGTTAGCTGCACGCGCATGGCGTCGATCACCGCCTTGTAATCGCTGTGCCCAAAGATGGCGCTGCCAGCCACAAAGGTGTCGGCCCCCGCATCGGCCACGCGGCGGATGTTCTCGGTCTTGATGCCGCCGTCCACTTCCAGCCGGATGTCGCGCCCGCTCTGATCAATGAGCTTGCGCACGCGCTCGATTTTCTTCAACGTGCCTTCGATGAAGCTCTGGCCACCAAAGCCCGGGTTCACGCTCATGATGAGGATGAGGTCGAGCTGGTCGACGGTCCACTCCAGCACGTCGAGCGACGCCGCAGGGTTGAAAACCAGGCCCGCCTTGCAGCCCGCGCCCTTGATGAGTTGCAGCGTGCGATGGACATGCGCGCTTGCCTCGGCGTGAAAGCTTATGAGGTCGGCGCCGGCTGCGGCGAAGGCTGTGGCCAGTGCGTCCACCGGCTGCACCATCAGGTGCACGTCGATGGGCACCGTGCTGTGCTTGCGCAGGGCCTGGCAGACCATCGGGCCGAAGCTCAGGTTGGGCACGTAATGGTTGTCCATCACATCGAAATGGATCCAGTCGGCACCGGCGGCGATGACGCTTGTCACTTCCTCGCCAAGGCGCGCGAAGTCGGCGGAAAGGATGCTGGGGGCGATGCGGTAGGTGCTCATGGGTGCGCGATTCTAGGAGCCGCCCCGTCGCACCACGCTACCTACAATGCCACGCATGGCCCGACCCGAATTCACCTGCACCGTGCGCGTGCAGTACCTGCCCGAGCAGTCCAACCCGTCCGAGGCGGTCTACAGCTTTGCCTACACCGTGACCATCCGCAACAGCGGCAAGGTCACGGCGCAACTGGTGGCGCGGCAGTGGCTCATCAGCGACGCGCATGGCCGCGAAGAAGAGGTGCGCGGCCTGGCCGTCGTGGGGCACCAGCCCCTGCTCAAACCCGGTGAAAGCTTCGAATACACCAGCGGCACGCGGCTCGATACGCCGCACGGCCAGATGCGCGGCACCTTCTTTTGCATGACCGAAGACGCGCGGCCGTTTGAGGCCGAGGTGGCGCCTTTTCAGCTGGTGTTTCCGGGCGCGGTGCATTGACGCTGCCTTCGCGGCCCTAAACCTTCGGCGCCGTCCAGCCCGCCACAAAGGGCCCTTGATGCACAAAGCCGCCGCCCTGCCGCTGCACGGCGGCATCTGACAAATCCGGCGCTGCAGTGCGCGCAAAGATGGCCTCGCGAAAGACATCCGAGCTGTCTTGAGGATGAAAGCCGATGTGGCGCGCGCGGCCGTTGTCCCACCACGTCACTTGATTGTTAGACATGCCGAAGATGATGCTGTGGCCCAGCACCGGCGTGCTGAGGCAGGCACTCACCAGCCGGTGCAGGTCGTCGTGGCTCAACCAGGTGGCCAGCATGCGCCGGTCGATGGGCTCGGGCAGGCATGAGCCGATGCGCAGGCATGCCGTCTCGATGCCGAAGCGCTCGAAGTACATGCACGAGAGGTCTTCGCCAAACGCCTTGCTCACGCCGTACAGCGTGTCGGGGCGCGGCGGTGCGTCGGCGTCAATCGTCTGGCCCTGGCGATAGAAGCCGGTGACGTGGTTGGAGCTGGCGAAGAGGATGCGCTGGACACCGTGTTTGCGCGCAGCTTCATACAGGTTCACCAGGCCCAGGATGTTGCCTTGCAGGATCGATTCGAACGACGCTTCGATGGAGATGCCACCCAGGTGCACGATGGCGTTCACGCCTTCGACCATGGCGTTCACGGCGTGGGCATCGGCCAGGTCGGCGAGCACAACTTCTTCATCCACGGCGGCCTCGCCCAAGGGGCGCATGTCCGAGACACGCAGCACGTCGCAGTTGGCCTTGAGCTTCTTGCGCAGCACCTGGCCAAGCGCGCCTGCGGCGCCGGTCAAGAGCAGTCGGTGATGGGTTTTCATGAGGCTGGCTCCTTGGCGGTGGCGTGACGTGGTGGCGCTACGTCAGGAGTGTGAATCAACGCGCTACGTCACCCAGCCACCAAGGCCCAAAGGGCGGTGCGCCGCAGACTGGAGGTCCATGAGCGGGCCTTGCGCGGTGGTACAAACCGCGCTCACCCCACCCCCGAGGAGACACCATGTCGATCCAACGTAGAAGACTGCTGCAAGCGGCATTGACGCTGCCTACCGTGTCGACAAGCGCCTGGGCGCAAAGCTTCCCAGCGCGGCCGCTGAAGATCATCGTGCCCTTCCCTGCTGGTGGCACCACCGACGTCGTGGCACGCATCCTCGCGCAGCGCCTCACCGAGGCCATGGGCCAGCCCGTTGTCGTGGAAAACCGCGGCGGTGCGGCAGGCGCCATCGGCGCCGATGCCGTGGCCAAGTCCGCGCCCGACGGCTACACCATGCTCATGCACAACGTTAGCTTCCCTCTGGCGTCGGTGGCGGCGGCGCTGGCCAACCGCTCGCCCTTCAACGTCGACACCGACTTCGCCGGCGTCTCGGTGGCCGTGAACGTGCCTTTCGTGCTGACCGCCCACCCCAGCGTGCCGGTGAAGAACATCCGCGAACTGGCCGAGCTGCTGCAACGCGACAAGAGCCTGCAATACAACTACGGCTCCACCGGCCCGGGCTCGGCCATGAACGTGCTGGGCGAGGCCTTCAACCGCGACGCCAAGGTGGCCATGACGCACATCCC
>JANMMH010000386.1:0-2272 GCA_031373055.1 Rubrivivax sp.
GTGTAGCGCCCGATGCCGAACTGCGCCAGGTGCGTAGCGCAGACCTTGCCTTGCTCGAAGAGTGGCGCCACCAAACCGTAGGCGATACCGCGGTGCGCGGCGCATTCGCCCACCGAGTAGATGCGTGGGTCGGTGGTGGTCTGCATGGTGTCACTGACGACGATGCCGCGATGCACCTGCAGCCCGCAGGACTCGGCCAGCGCCGTGTTGGGGCGGATGCCCGCAGCCATCACCACCAGGTCGGCGGGGATCTCGCTGCCGTCTTTGAACTGCACCGCCATCACCCGTCCATCCTTGTCGGGGATGAGCGCTTGCGTCTGCGCGCCGATCAGGAACTTGATGCCGCGCGCTTCGAGCGAGGTCTGCAAGAGCTTGCCCGCCACGTCGTCGAGCTGGCGCTCCATCAGCCACGGCATGATGTGCACGACGGTGACCTGCATGCCGCGCAGCATCAGCCCGTTGGCGGCTTCCAGGCCCAAGAGGCCACCGCCGATGACGACGGCGTGCCGGTACTTGGTGGCCGCATCGATCATCGCTTCGGTATCGGCGATGTCGCGGTAGGCGATGACACCTTTCAAGTCCTTGCCCGACACGGGCAGGATGAAGGGCTTGGAGCCGGTGGCGATGAGCAGCCGGTCATACGCTGCCTCGGTGCCGTCTTCCGCGCGCACGATGCGGCGGGCGCGGTCGATCTGCACTGCGGTTTTGCTGGTGTGCAGCGTGATGCCGTGCTCTGCGTACCAGGCCAGCGGGTTGAGCACGATCTGCTCGATGGTCTGCTCGCCCGCCAACACGGGCGACAGCAGGATGCGGTTGTAGTTCGGGTGCGGCTCGGCACCAAAAACGGTGATGTCGTAGAGATCGGGCGCGATGGCGACCAACTCTTCAAGTGTGCGCACACCGGCCATGCCGTTGCCGATGAGCACGAGCTTTTGGCGCGTGGGCGCGGGGAGATCGTTTTTCATGCGGCCTCCACATGGGCTTGTTTGCGGTACAGGAACTCCAGCACCGCTTCACGCGCTTGCAGGTAGGCGCTGTTGTGCGCCATCTCCAGGCGCTTGCGCGGGGTTTCGCGCACGGGCGGCAGCGGCACCGTGAGCACTTCGCCGACGGTCGCGGCCGGGCCGTTGGTGAGCATGACGATGCGGTCGGACAAGAGCACGGCTTCGTCGACATCGTGCGTGACCATCAACGCCGTGGAGCCGGTGGCCTGCACGATCTTCATCAGCTCGTCTTGCAGCCGTGCGCGCGTCAGGGCGTCCAGCGCGCCGAAGGGCTCGTCCATAAGCAGCATCTTCGGCGCCATCGCTAGTGCGCGCGCGATGCCTACGCGCTGCTTCATGCCGCCTGATATTTCACCCGGCAGCTTTTCTTTGGCAGGAGTCAGGCCGACGAGCTCTAACGCTGCAAGTGAACGTGCACGCCATTGGGTCTTGCTCTCGCTGGCGCTGAAGACGCGCTCGACGGCAAGGTTGACGTTGTCCAGGCACGAAAGCCAGGGCAGCAGCGAATGGTTCTGGAACACGACGCCGCGGTCGGGCCCCGGGCCTTTGAGTTCGCGGTCGTCCAGCAGCAGCACGCCACTCGTCGGTGTGGTCAGCCCCGCCACCAGGTTCAAGAGTGTGGACTTGCCGCAACCCGAGTGGCCGATCAAGGTGACGAACTCACCGCGCTCGATGTTCAGTGTGATGTCGCGCAGCGCCACGAAGGGCCCGCGCTTGGTGGTGAAAGTCATGCCCACGTCCGTGATCTGGAGCATGGGACGGCCATTCATGTTCAGCGTCATCGCGGCCACCTTTCAGCTGTACTCGAAGCGCCGCGCCAGCGCCATCAGCAGCCATTCGAGCAGCAGCCCGACCAGGCCGATGACGAAGATGGCGATGATGATGTGGGCTACGTTGAGGTTGTTCCACTCGTCCCAAACCCAGAAGCCGATGCCCACGCCGCCGGTGAGCATCTCGGCCGCTACGATGACCAGCCAGGCCGTGCCCACCGACAAGCGCACACCCGTCAGCAAATAGGGCATGACGGCAGGCAGCAAGATGCGCGTGGCGATGCGCCATTCGCTCAGGTTCAGCACACGCGCGACGTTCAGGTAGTCCTGCGGCACACGCTGCACACCCACCGCAGTATTGATGACCATGGGCCAGATCGAGCAGATGAAGATGGTCCAGATGGCGGCCGGGTTGGCCGACTTGAAGACCAGCAAACCGATCGGCAACCAAGCCAGCGGCGAGACCGGTTTCAACAGACTGATGAGCGGCGAGACCAT
>JANMMH010000421.1:0-3109 GCA_031373055.1 Rubrivivax sp.
CCACTGACACTGGCGGCCGCGTTGGCCGCCGCCAAGCCAAAGAGTTCGCGGCGCGGTTGCACCTTCTCGCCGCGGCGTGCGCCCAGGGCTTCGGCGACGGCAAGGCTTTCCACATAAGCCACCAGGCCCAGCAGCGCGGCAGCCGGCATCAGCGCCAGCCACACCGCAGCAGGTGCTTGCCACAGCTTTGGAAACGCCAAGCCCTGCAGCAGCTCGATGCGCCCGGCCAGCGCCACACCCTGCACCGCCGCCGGCGCCGACGCCACCCAGGCGATGGCCGCCACCACCACGGCCATCGGCGCTATGCGCGTCAGCAGCTGAGCCGGCCGTGACGGCACGCCCAGCCACGCCGCCGCCGGCGCGCCGAAGCGCCGTATCGACCACAGCGCGAGCAGCGCCAGCACACCGATGGCGGCCGTGCCGGCGTGCGGCGCCATCGACTCGGCTCGGCCCAGCGCCTGAATCAGCTCCGTCAGCGTGTCCCCCCGCACCGGCACGCCCAGCAACTGCGGCAACTGACCGGCGGCAATGACGATGGCCGCCCCGGTGATGAAGCCGTGCAACACCGGCGCACTGAGCAGCGCCGCAAAGACGTCGAGCCGTAACAGCGCGGCCACCAGAAACACGGCCGCCATCTCCAAGGCCAACACCAGCGCCACCAGATGCGGCGGTACACCGTGGGCGGCCGCCACCGGCGCCACCGCCTGCGCCGTCATCATGGCCAACACGGCCACGGGGCCCACGGCCAGGGTGGAGCTCGACCCGAAGGCCGCGTACGCCAGCAGCGGCAGCAAGCTGGCCATCACACCCACCACCGGCGGCAGCCCGGCCAGGAGTGCGTAGGCCAGGCTCTGCGGCACCAGCAACACGGTGACGATCAAGGCGGCGACCAGGTCGTCGCTCAGCCCGGCGCGCCGATAGTCAGCCCAACGCATTGATCGGAATCTTCAAGTAGCGCGTGCCGTTGTCTTCGGGCGGCGGCAAGTGGCCCGCGCGCACGTTGACCTGGATCGCCGGCAACAACAGCGTGGGCAGCGCGAGCGTCTTGTCGCGCGCCGTGCGCATGGTCACGAACGCATCTTCGTTGACGCCTTCGTGGACGTGAATGTTGGCGGCGCGCTGCTCGGCCACGCTGCTTTCCCAGCGCGGCGCGCGGCCGCCCGGCGGGTAGTCGTGGCACAGGTGCAAACGCGTCTCGGGCGGCAGCGCCAGCACCTTGCGGATGGAGCCGTAGAGCACGCGCGCGTCGCCACCGGGGAAGTCGCAACGGGCGGTGCCGTAGTCGGGCATGAAGAGCGTGTCGCCCACGAAGGCATCGTGGCCGACCACATAGGTCACGCAGGCGGGTGTGTGGCCCGGCGTGTGCAGCACGCGTGCTTCAAGCTCACCAATGCGAAAGTGTTCGCCGTCGTCGAACAGGTGCTCAAAAGGCCTGCCGTCGGTGTGCATGTCTGGGGCATTGAAGATGGCCTTGAACACGCCCTGCACGTCGCGGATGTGGCGCCCGATGGCGATGCGCCCGCCCACACGCTCCTTCAAATACGGTGCGCCGGACAAGTGGTCGGCATGGGCATGGGTCTCCAGCAGCCACTGCACCGTGAGCGCGTGGTCGCGCAGGTACTGCAACACCAGGTCGGCCGAGGCCGTGCCGGTGCGGCCCGATTCGGGCGCGTAATCCAGCACGCTGTCGATGACGGCCGCAGCGCCTGTGCGCGGGCACGAGACCACGTGCGTCGCCGTCGAGGTGTTTGCGTCGAAGAAGGTTTTGATCATGGCGTCCATGGCGGTCCCCGGTGATGCGCCCAGGCGCTCAAAGCCTCAAGCGCCTGACATACACTTTACAAAGTTCTTAAGCATCATATAATCACATTCTTATGAAAGCAAGTCCAGCCTCCAAAGCCGTCCCTGTGCGCAGCCCGCCAGCGGCCGACGCCATGGCCCAGCTGAGGGACCGCGCGCACGAGGCTGCCGCGCTGTTGAAGGTGCTGGCCAACCCGGATCGGCTGCTGTTGCTGTGCCACCTGCTTGACACCGAGCGCACCGTCGCTGATCTGGGCGAGCTCAGCGGCATCGCGCAGCCCATGCTGTCGCAGCAACTCGCCGTGCTGCGCCACGAAGAGCTCGTGGCCACGCGGCGCGAGGGCAAGTCCATTCACTACCGAGTCGCCTCACCCGCAGTACGCGCCGTATTGCGCACGCTTCATCGCCTGTACTGCGCCCCCGGCCACGCGGCCATGCACTGACCCCTACGTTTTGGAGAACGCACCTATGACCATCGACTGGACCGCCTTCACCCCCTGGAGCGCCTTGATCGGCGGCCTGGTCATCGGCCTGGCCTCGGCCCTGTACATCCTGGGCAACGGCCGCGTAGCGGGCATTGCCGGCATCGTAGGCAGCCCCCTGCGCGCGCTGCTCAGCGGCAGCAGCCTGGCGCCTGAGCGCACACGGCTGCTGTTCATCGGCGGGCTGCTGGCGGCGCCTTGGCTGTGGCGCCTGGTGGCACCGCTGCCGAGCATGCAGGTTGATGTGGGCTGGCTCGGCATCATCGCCGCGGGCTTGCTGGTGGGTGTGGGCGTGCGCATGGGCAACGGCTGCACCAGCGGCCACGGCGTGTGCGGCCTGAGCCGCTTCTCGCTGCGTTCGCTGGTCAACGTGCTGGCCTTCATGGGGGCAGGTTTTGCCACCGTCTTTGTACTTCGCCACCTGCTCTGAAGGGGACCGACATGAACACCGTTTTTGCACTTCTGAGTGGTCTCATCTTCGGCCTGGGCCTGATTGCCAGCGGCATGACGAGCCCCGCCAAGGTCAAGGGCTTCCTCGACCTCTTCGGCGCCTGGGACCCGAGCCTGGCGCTCGTGATGGGCGGCGCCATCGCGGTCGGCGCCGTCGCGTTCGCCATGGCACGGCGGCGCACGGTGTCGTGGACCGGCGCGCACATGGAAATCCCCAGCAGCACCGTCATCGACCGCCGCCTGCTGCTGGGCGGCGTGCTCTTTGGTGCGGGCTGGGGCGTGGCCGGTTTTTGTCCGGGCCCGGCGCTCGTGGCCGCCAGTGCGGGCTCGATGGCGGCGTTGGGTTTCGTGGCCGCCATGCTGGCGGGCATGACGGT
>JANMMH010000453.1:0-7650 GCA_031373055.1 Rubrivivax sp.
GGAAGCTGCAGCTGAATCAGCTGAATCAACACCCGAGGCCGCATCGGCATCTGCCACCCAAAGCCAATCCCAGTCAGCCTAACAACGAGGGAATTTTGTATGTTGTCAAGAACCGCTGACCATTTGTTCTGGATGTCCCGCTACACCGAGCGGGCCGAAAACACCGCCCGCATGCTGGATGTGAATTACCAGACATCGCTGCTGCCGCAGTCAGACGCTGTGGCCCAAATGGGTTGGCAAGGCCTGCTGTCCATCAGTGAGTTGCTGCACACCTATAAGCAAAACCATGGAGATATTTTGGCCCGCGAAGTCATGGATTTCATGGTCAAAGACGAGAGCAATCCGTCCAGCATTTTGTCGTGCTTGGGCGCTGCGCGTGAAAACGCGCGGGCCGTGCGCGGTGCGCTCACCACCGAGGTCTGGGAAACCCAAAACCAGACCTGGCTCGAATTCAACCGGCTGCTCAAAGACGGCGCCTTCGAGCGCGACCCCGGCGCCTTCTTCGAGTGGGTGAAGTTCCGCTCGCACCTCTCACGCGGCGTCACCGTGGGCACCATGCTGCAAGACGAGGCGCTGCATTTCCTGCGCATCGGCACATTCCTTGAGCGCTCGGACAACACCGCGCGTTTGCTCGATGTGAAGTTCCAGGCCCTGGCCAGTGACTACTTCGGCGCCACCGAGGGCAAAGACGTGCCCGAGGTCGACTTCTATCACTGGAGCGCCATCTTGCGTTCAGTCTCGGGTTTTGAGATCTATCGCAAGGTCTACCGCAACGTGATCCAACCCGAGCGTGTGGCCGAGCTCTTGATCTTGCGCCCCGACATGCCGCGCTCGCTGGCGGCTTCGGTCAACGAGGTGGTGGCCAACCTGCGCCTGGTGGCTAACGCTGGAAGTGCAGAGACACTGCGCCGCGCTGGGCGATTGCAGTCAGACCTGAAATACAGCCGCATCGACGAGATCTTGTCGATCGGCCTGCATCAATACCTGACACAGTTTCTCGACCGCGTGGGCGACATCGGCGCGGGTATCAGCCGCGACTTTTTGGTGCCGGTGGCGGCCTGAGGGTGCGACTTGCGCCCGCGCCCCGCCCTCAGATGCTGTACCCCGGGTGCGTGGCAAACGCGTTGTCGATGACCAGGTTGCCGCGCTGGCGTGCACGCTGGCGCATCGCGGTGGTGGTGCGCGCGCCGGCGGCGTAGAACCACCACAGGTACAGCGCGCCGTACATCCACGCGCCTTCATGGCCCCAGCTCGAATCGGCGCCGCTCTTGCCCGCACCGAACACCGAGCCGGCAGGGAAGTTGGCGTTGTGCGATTTGCCGCCAGCATGTCGCGCTTCGTGAATCAGCGTCTCGGCGCGGCCCGGTACATCCTTGGAATAGAAGAAGCCGAGGTAGAGCTCGACGGTGTCGCCCGAGGCACTGGCGATGGCGCTGCCGTCACCGCACTTGGAGCGCAGGTCGTCGATGTTGTTGCGCACATAGCGCCGCCCCCAATTCAGGATGGGCGCGTTCCAGCTTTCATTCTGGTAGTCCTGCGCCGAGTAGGTCAGCAAATAGCAGCCATTGAACGCGCGTGCCAAGGGCTTGCTGGTATTGCAGGCGTCTTCCCAGCCAAAGCCGTCGTCCCAGTAGTTCTTGTTGCCTTGGAATCCATAGGCGTTCCAGAAATAGTCGATGTAGGACTGGTTGCAGATGACGCTGCCATAAAGGTTGTCGCCACTGGCTGATTTGTCGGGAACGGTATAGGTGCAGCTTGCCATGATGTTGCTCCGGGTTTGCGAGTTGGAGAGCGACGCGGGTTCAGCACTTTTTGCAGTGGCTGTCGCCGCCGCTGTTGCTGTCATTGCCGTCGTGGCCAGGCTTGGTGTCGCCGCGCCCGAGGTCGTGCGAGGGCAGGTCGGCCTGGTCGCGACACACCAGGTGCAAGCCACCCTGCGCCTGCGGCACCTGGCGCACATCCGCGCGTTTGATGTCCATGATGAAGTGGTCGCGTTCGGGCAATACCTTGCCCAGCGTGTCGCGCGCGTGCTCGCCGCCGTGGGCCAGGTAGCCCTGGATCGCCGCGCGCTTGACAGAGAAATTCTCGTGCGTGGCTTGGCGTAGCAAGACCTCGAGCGCCCGCGCGTGGCCATCGGCTGCGATGCGCGTCACGGCCTCTACCGCCGTCGTGCGGATCATGACTTCTTCGCCCGCTGTGCTGAAGCTGTGCGGGTCGGCCGAGGCTACTTCCGGCATGCGGCTGGCGAGCAGGCGCTCCAGCGGGTCCAAGGCCGACTCGTGCTTGAGCTCGGCCATCAGCTGCATCAGTGCCCAGCGGTCGAGGTACTGCGCTGCGGGCATCCGCTCGTACTCTTCGGCCAGCGCGTGCACAGCTTCTTTGGCACGCCGGGCCAGGCCGTCGAGCGCGCCTTGGTAGCAGGCCTCAGCGCGCTCACCCACCCCGCCCATCAGGTTGATGGCGTCGACCAGCCGCTGGGCCAGCTCGGCGTCGGTGCTGCGTTCGAAGTTGAAGGCGTGTGCCACGGTTTGGATCTTCAGGGTGTCGTCACCCACCAGGCGGGGCGTGTCGGCAGAGCGCATCGTAGGTTCCATGAATCCTCCACATCGCCCAAAGGGTGCAAGGGCGTGTGTGAACCTTAGGCGTCGCCCGATCGGGTCGCCATCCCTAGCTTCTAGGTCGACATAGGGGCTTCAAAACGAGGCGCAGCTTGTTGGGCTGCCGGTTCACGCGAGCCTGCTTCAGGCTCGCGCAATGGCGCTTACTTATGAAGTTAGCGACGTTCAGCGGCGCGGGCCGCTGCCGCTGCCCGCAGCGCCCTGCAGCAGCCGCTGGCGCGCAGCCTCGTCTTCCAGTCGCCTGCGCGTCGCGGCCTGCACGCGCGCCTCTTCAGTGCGCTGCGCCTCGATCTGCTCGGGCGTCTGCGCCTCCTGCTCCAGCGCCAGTGACATAAAGGCCGAGACCTCGGGCTCGCCTCGCTCGCTCTTGAGCTTGATGTTCAAGCGCAGTTCGTTGGCCGAGTCGGCGTTGCGCAGCGCCTCATCGAAACCGATCAGCCCGGCGTTGTAGAGCTCGAACAGCGCCCAGTCGAAGGTGCGCATGCCGAGCTCGCGCGAGCGGGTCATGATGCCCTTGATCTCCGTCAGGTCGCCCTGCAGGATGCGGTCGGCGATGGTCGGCGTGTTGAGCAGGATCTCGATCGCTGCGGCGCGGCCGTTGCCGTCCTCGCGCCGCACCAGGCGCTGCGAGACGATGGCACGCAGGTTGGCCGACAAGTCCATCAGCAGCTGCGGTCGACGCTCTTCGGGGAAGAAATTGATGATGCGCTCGATGGTCTGGCTGGCACTGTTGGCGTGCAGCGTGCCCAGGCACAGGTGGCCGGTCTCGGCAAACGCAATGGCGTGCTCCATGGTCTCGGTGTCGCGCACCTCGCCGATCAGGATGACGTCGGGCGCTTGGCGCAGCGTGTTCTTCAGCGCGTGATGCCATGAGTGTGTGTCGACGCCCACCTCGCGGTGCGTGACCAGCGACTTGCGCGAGACGTGCACGTACTCCACCGGGTCCTCGACCGTGATGATGTGCCCGGCCGACGTGCGGTTGCGATGGTCAATCATCGCCGCCAGCGTGGTCGACTTGCCCGAGCCCGTGGCACCCACCACCAGCACCAGGCCGCGCTTGTTCATCACCACGTCCTTCAGCACTTCGGGCAGCTTGAGCTTGTCGAAGTTCGGGATCTCGTTGGCGATGGTGCGGATGACCATGCTCACGCTCTGTTGCTGAACCAGGACGTTCACGCGAAAGCGTGACACGCCGGGCAAGGAGATGGCGAAGTTGCACTCCATCTCTTTGGCGAACTCCTCGCGCTGGCGTGGGTTCATCATCGACTGCGCCAGCATGTGCGTGGTGTCGGCGTTGAGCTGCTGCGCGGTCATGGGCTGCATGCTGCCGTGCGCCTTCATGCTGGGCGGGAAGTCGGCCGCGATGAAGAGGTCGGAGCCGCCGCCCTGCACCATGGCAGTGAGCAGCTTGTGCATGTAGGTTCGTGCCTGGTCTTCGGTCAGCGCCGACATGGGTCATCCTTCGTGCGACGAAGGCCGCCCGCAGCTGCAAGCATGCCGCCGGTGCCAGCCCGGCAATCAGGCGAGCAAGGCGCGAATGTCAGGCCAGATCGACGCGCCGCGATGGCTGGTTAACGCTGCGGCATGTCCCGCACGCCGTAGCCCAGGCTCACCGTGGCGTCGCTGGGGATGGGCGGCATGCTGGCTTGCCAGTCGAGCCAGGCTTGGCGCAGCTGCGCGAATCGTTGCGGTTCATGCGCCGCCAAATTAGCGCGTTCGCGCGCATCGGTCTCGACGTCGAAGAGGTACTCATGCCCATCGACCTGCAAATACTTGTGCCGGCCCATACGGCAAGCGCGCTGGCTGCGGTGGTTCATGCGCCAGTACATCGGCCGCTCGAAAGTGGCGGCAGGGTCGCTCAAGACCGCTTCAAGTGACAGGCCGTCGAGCGGGTAATCGGCGTGCGCTTGCGCACCGCCCAGCGCCAGCATGGTGGCCGACCAATCCATCGTCAGCGCGTGTTGTGCGCTCACGCCACCCGGCGCAATGCGCGCGGGCCAGTGCGCAATCAAGGGCACGCGGATGCCGCCTTCAGTGAGGTCCATCTTGCCGCCCACCAGGGGCCAGTTGTCGCTGAAGCGCTCGCCGCCGTTGTCGCTGGTGAAGACGATGAGCGTGTCGCGTTCCACACCTTGTTGACGCAGCGCGGCCATGACACGGCCGATGCCTTCGTCCATCTGAAAAATCATGCGGCGGTAGGTGTCGACACTGCCGCCGTGCAGGTGAAAGAGCTTGGTGTGCAGGCCTGGCGCGAGTGCCGCGTCTTCGCGCGTTTCCCAGGGCCAGTGCGGAGCGGTGTAGTGCAGGCTCATGAAGAACGGCCTGTCTTGGCCGGCGTGGCGGCCCAGCCAGTCCACCGCGTGATCGGTGATGAGGTCGGTGAGGTAGCCGTCTTCGTGATGTTCCGCGTCACCCCGGTAGAGGTCATGGTCGCCACTGCTGGCGCAGTGGGTGAAGTAGTCAACGCCGCCCGACATGGGGCCGATGAATTCGTCGTAGCCTGAGCGCAGCGGCCCGAAGTGCGGCGGGAAGCCCAGGTGCCATTTGCCGAAGAGGGCGGTGCGATAGCCCGCGCCGCGCAAGAGCGAGGGCAGGGTGGGGTGATCGGGTGGCAAGCCCAGCGTGCTGCTGCCGCGGCTCTTGCTGTTGATGGGCTCTTCGGCCGCGCCGCGCAGGCGGTATTGCCAGCGCGCCGTCATCAAGGCGAAGCGTGTCGGCGAACACACGGGGGAGTTGGCGTAGTTCTGCGTGAACCTCATGCCGCCTGCGGCCAGGCCGTCGAGCACGGGCGAGACGGCGCCGAAGCTGGCGTCGCGGCCGCCGTAGCAGCCCAGGTCGGCGTAGCCCAGGTCGTCGGCGACGATGAAGATGATGTTCGGGCGTGTCATCGTCGTTTCGTCGTTAGCTCTTCTCAATCCAGCTTCGCGCCCGAGCGCTTCACCGCGTCGGCCCAGCGCGGCATCTCACCCGCCAAGAACTTGCTGAAGTCCGCGCTGCCAAGAAAGGCCGGGTCGGCCCCTTGTGTGACCATGCGCGTGCGCACGTCGGGTGTTTCCAGCGTGGCCTTGAAGGCCGCAGACAAGCGCTCGACCACCGCCGCCGGTGTGCCCGCGGGGGCCAGCAGGCCGTAGAAGCCCACCACCTCGAAGTCTTTCAAGCCGGCTTCGATCATCGTTGGCGTGTCGGGCAAGGCCGGGTTGCGCGCGCGGCTGGTCACGGCCAGCGCGCGCAGCTTGCCGCCCTTCACATACTGCGCAGCTTGTGGGATCGACTCGGCCATGACCTGCACTTGGCCCGCGATCAGGTCGGTGAACGCCGGTGCGCTGCCCCGGTAAGGGATGTGCACGATGAAGGTGCCCGTGGCCTGCTTGAACATCTCTGGCACCAGGTGGCTGATGCCGCCATTGCCGGCCGAGCCGTAGTTCAACTGGCCGGGTTTGGCTTTGGCCAACTTCACCAAGTCGGACACCGTCTGCACCGGCACGGTCGAGTTCACCAGCAGGACCAGCGGCTGCTGCGCTGTGCGCGCGATCGGCACAAAGTCCTTCAGCGTGTTGTAGGGCAGCTTGGGGTAGATGGCCGGGTTGATGACCATCGTGCCGGTGTTGGCCAGCAGCAAGGTGTAGCCGTCCGCCTCACTCTTGGCCACGAACTCGGCGCCTACTGAGCCACCCGCGCCGGCCTTGTAATCGATGATCACCGGCTGCCCCAGCAGCTGACCCAGGCGGTCGGCCATCAGCCGGCCATGGGCGTCTAGCGGTCCACCGGCGGGGAAGCCGACGATGACTTTCACGGGCCGGTTCGGGAAGGCTTGCGCGCTGGCGCCGGTGGCTGTGAACAGGGCGGCCACGAGCATGGCCCAGCGGGCGATGTGGTGCTTGATCAGCATGGTGGTGGATTGGAAAGTGTGGACAACGCGCGGCATTCTCGGCCATGCGCATGCGTCGGCGAGCGACGGCTCGACCGCTGTATGTGGTGCGCTCGCAGTCCCAGCACCTATCCGTGTAGGGCAATGTCGGCTTCACCATCGGACGACCTCACACGGATGGCCATTTTCGGGTACTGGCGCGCGGCTGGCCTGGAGTGAGGCCGCCCAACCGTGACCGTTCAGGCGACCCAGAACCCCCGGCCGCTGGAGTCGGCTGCGCCCGAGGGTTTGCGGGATCTGTGGAAGTGCCCTCGTGACCCGGGATAGCCCGTAAACGGCGCCTGGGAAGGACGATTTCCGGCGGCGTCTTCAATGCTCAACAGACTGCAGGGTCTGCCCGCGCTTGCCGTCCGCCATCGCGGCGCATTGGCAAGCTTCGGTCACCGTGTCGCCCCAAACATTCACGCAACATACTCAATCGATCACCCGATCGGTGCGCAGCAACACCGTTTGCGGAATTGTTAGCCCGAGTGACTTCGCGGTCCGGCTATTGACGACCAGCTCAAATGTGGTGGGCAATTCCACCGGCAGGTCGGCCGGCTTTGCGCCCTTCAAGATTCGATCGACATAGATGGCGAAGCGCCGGAACGAGTCCTCGAACCGCGGTCCGTAGGACATCAGGTTGCCCTGCTCGGCGAAGTAGCTCCAGCCGGAAATCGCTGGGATTCCATGTGTGGCGCCAAACGTCGCGAAACGATCGGCGAGCGAGGTGGTCATGGAATCCGGGAACACGACGATTGCCTCGCTGCGAGCCTTCAGTACGGCCGCGAATGCGGTGTCAATGGCGGCCGCGTTGGGCATTTCGAAATAATCGACAGCCAGGCCGAGGGACTGGCCGGCTGCAAGGGAAGTATTTTTCTCCGCCTGCACACCGGGATGCTGCGGGTTTGCAATGATGGCGAGACGTTTCATGCGCGGCATCACTTCGCGCAGCAGTTCGATGCGTTTTCCGACCAGTTCGAGCGCAAGAAACGATAACCCCGTCATGTTTCCGCCGGGCCGCGCGAAGCTCGCCACGAGTTTGGCGACCACCGGATCGCCGCTGAAGCCGAATATCACCGGGATGTTCACAGCCTCGCGCTGTGCCGCCAACGCCAACGCCGA
>JANMMH010000475.1:0-7462 GCA_031373055.1 Rubrivivax sp.
TCGCGAGCTTGCTCACCGCCGACTCAAGCTCATCCAGTGTGGCCTTGAAGATGCGGTAGTAATACAGACGCCAGCCGTTCGCAATCATCGGCCGGCCTTACTCGACGTCGACGCCTTCGACCAACTTTCCGATGCGGCGCAATTGATCGGCGTCGGCAGCCACGATGTCTCCGGGGTGCTCCATCATCTGCTTGTCCATGAACTGGAGAAAGCTTGCCACGATGGGGTCACCCTCGTCCTCTTTCGGTTTGCGTTTGGAAGTCGGCCTGGCCGACACGAGCACAGTGCCATCAGCGACGACCGTCACCTGCACCTTGCCGCTGAATTCGGGGTGGGCATGGAAGAATCCCGCCGGCAGGCGCATGCCGCGCGAGTTGCCAACTTGGACTACCGTGCCTTCGTACTTCTCCTGACGCTTCAATTCGCCCATCTGGACTCCTATGCAGCGTATCTACGCTTGTGGTCACGTCATTCTACGCGGTACGGTGCCCTCGCACATGGGGAACCCGATAGTTTTTGGGTAGGACCTTGTGGCTTTCTCGCGCCTGATTGCCCTACTACTTATCCGGAACAATGGACGGGGACACTTTTCCGCCCGATGTTCCAGGCCCACCGGGATTTGAGCCAATCTGCATTGGCGCAGCATCGAACCGGAACAGGCCGCGGTGGAGTGGCATCGGCAACGCCTACCACCGGATGCGCAAACCCGAGCTGGCGTTGGAAGCGTTCGAGAAGGCTGTCGAAGCCGACCCCAATGACGGCTACACCCGCCGCAACCTGGGCGGCATGCTGATCGGATTCAAGCATATCGACGATGCCGTCGCGCATCTGCGGCACGCACTGGCGTTGATGCCGGACGACCCGCAGGCCATCTTCGGGCTGGCCACGGCGCTGGAAGAAGTTGGCACGAGTGATGCGGACGAAGAGGCCGACGGGCTCTACCTGCGCTTCATCGAAGAGCACCCGACATCGCCGATGATCGAACAAGCCGAAGAAGCTCGCACGGCCTTTGTGCAGAAGCGGCTCAAGTCGAGCTCGGTCGGCGGCTTCCGCCCTGACGTGACGATGTACATCGCAGCCGCACTCCAGACGTTCAAGAAGCTCGGAGCGCAGAAGCGTCAGGTGATCGCACTGGAAATCGCGATGCTTGGTCGCAGCGGCCTGGACATCAATGACCCGGAAGACAAATACACGCTGAAAGCGTTACCCGGCAAGTTCTCCGGCCTGCACCTGCTGGCCATCGTGTACACGGCCTTCCGGCAGATCGACCCGACGATTGACACGGGTGCAGATTTCAGCGCGGAGTACCAGGCCGCCTTAGAGATGCGGTAGCTTGGGCAAGGCGTGGGCGTCACCGAAATGCACGCCACCATCACCGTCCAGGATCGATATCGATCGGCTTCAACTCGGGCGTCCTGCTTGGTGCGGTAGACGGCGTGGTCGGTGGCATCGCCTGAATGAAGTTGGCGATCGAGCGCGCCAGATCGCGATCGGCTTTGTCCGTTGACGTCATTTGCCCGCCGTCGTGGCACTCAACGACTTGTTGATTGCTCGCAGCGAAGCCGCCGGCTTGATCCCACGCTGGCACGGCTTGCGTCTGGTCGCGGCTGACGCGTCGGTGTTGATGCCGGCTACGCGGGCGTGTCTGCTCCGTCGCTCGGCAGCTGAGCCCGATGAGCGGCTCTTCGCGCTGTACTTGCCTGGCGCGGAGCTGACGCTGCACGCCCGTGTGCACAGCCACCTGGTGTCCAAGCGGCTCATGCTGGCGAGTGGCAGGCGGTGACACGGTCAGAAACCTATTCTCCCAACACCTCGGGCGCCAGCGGCCTCAGTACTGCGCCTGCACCGCCTGGCGGTCCTTGGCATCCTTGCTACCGGCCTTGCGCACGTCGTCCATTGCGTCTGACAGGTCGGACAGGTATCGCCCCACCACGGGCTCGTGCGTCAAGTTAAGCATGTGATGGATGCCGGGCGGCTCCTTCGAAAAGCCCGCCACCCAACCGCGGGCATTCAGCCCGGCGCCGATGGCGGCGATGTCGTGCTCGGGTGAGCCGTAGGCCAGGATGCACAGCTGCGGGTTGCCGAAGGTCGGCAGACCCAGGGCCGCAGCGCCCTCGCTTATCGCCGCGCGCGTGGCAAGTACGCGTTGGGTGATCCGCTTGTAGCCGTCCACGCCCAGGTACTGCATCACCGCCCAGGCCGCGGCAATGGCTCCGCCGGCGCGCGTGCCCACCAGTGTGTGGGTGAAGTACTGGCCGCGCGGCCAGTTGTCGAAGGCCCAGCCCATGCCAGCAAACGACACCTCATCGCGGAAGAACAGCGTCGACGCGCCCTTGGCCGCGTAGCCGTACTTGTGTAGGTCGGCAGAGATCGTAGTGACGCCGGGCACCGCGAAGTCCCAGTCGGGAATGGGCACGCCTAGCAATCTTGCAAAAGGTGCGAAATAACCGCCCACACAAGCGTCAACGTGCATCCACAGACCATGCGACTGGGCGATGGCAGCTATCTCACCGATGGGGTCGACGACGCCGTGCGGATAGGCCGGCACTGAGCCGACCAGCATCACCGTGTCTGGCGTGATGGCCGCGGCCATCGCCTCAGGGTCGGCACGGAAGTCGGCCTGCAGCGGCGTGCGCACGGTGGTCAGCCCCATGAAGTGCGCGGCCTTGTCAAAGGCCGGGTGCGCACTGGCAGCCAGCACCAGCTGCGGACGGCCGATGCCGGGGCGCTGCTTCAGCGCGATGTCGCGCGCGGCCTTCACGGCCAGGAAGATGCTCTCGGTGCCGCCTGTGGTCATCGCGCCGCGCGTGCCGGCGTCGCCATGCAGCAGGCCCAGGCCCATGGCCACGACTTCGGACTCGAACTTCGCCAGGCTCTTGAAGGCGCGCAGGCCCAGGCCGTTCTCGGAGAAGTACATCAGGTAGGCCTGCTTGGCCACGTCCAGCACGTCGTCGCCGGCGTAGTGAATGAACATCGGCACGCGGCCGTTGCGCCAGTCGACGTCGTTCTTGCCCGCGTCTTGCATCTGCGTCTGCAGTTCAGGCCAGGCAGTGCCCTGTTGCGATAGCGTCGTCATGTCATCCTTCTTTCCCGCCCCAGTGGACGATGCGGTTTTCGAGTGCGCGGGCGCACAGGTCCAGCGTGTAGCCCAGGGTAGCCATGATCAGCGCGCCGACGATCACCACGTTCGTCAGCAGAAAGTCCGACGCCGACATGGCCATGAAGGCGATGCCGGCGCTGGTGGCAATCATCTCGGCGCCGACCAGCATCGTCACGCCCAACCCGATGCTGACCCGGATGCTGGTGAAGATGCCCGGCAGGCTGGCAGGAAAGATCACGCGGCGGAAGATCATGCCGCGCGACGCGCCCAGCGCCATCGCAGCCTGCACCTTGCGCCGGCCCACGCCGCGCACCGCCTGCATGGCGCTGATCGACAGGATGGGGAAGAGCGCCAGCACGATGATTACCACCTTGGCCACCTCGCCGATGCCGAACCAGATGATCAGCAACGGCAGCAGTGCCAGCTTGGGCATCGGGCGGCTGATCTCGATCGGGGGGTCGAGCACCGCTTTGACGGTCTCGTTCATGCCCATCCACAGCCCCAGCGGCACGGCCACCAGCACCGTCAACGTGAAGGCCAGGCCGAAGCGGAACAGGCTGATGCCGAGGTGGTAAGCCAGGCTCTTACCCTGGTAGCCGTCGTTGATCAACTTGACGAAGGTGGTCCACACCGACCCAGGCGACGGCAGGAACAGCGGCTGCACCAGCGGCTTGTCGCCGAAGGGCGTGGTCACCGCCAGCCAGAGCAGCAGCAGGGTAGCAAACGAGCCCAGGTTGATCCAGCGCGAGCGCGCCGACTTCGCGGGCGCACCGCTCATCGCTCGGCCTCTTGCTGCTGCGCGGTCAACGCCTCCTGCCGCAGCATGGCGAAGATGTCGGCCTTCATACGCACGAAGTCGGCGCTGGCCACCACCGCCGGGTCGCGGCTTTGCGCGAACTGCGGCCGCAGCTGCGCCTTGATGCGGCCAGGCCGGGCGGTCATGACGACCACGTCGGTGGCCAAAAACAGCGCTTCTTCGATGCTGTGGGTGATCCACAGCACGGTCTTGCGCGCGCCCTGCCAGATGCGCTTGATCTCTTCCTGCAGCAGCTCGCGAGTCTGCGCATCCAGCGCCGCAAAGGGCTCGTCCATCAACAGGATCTGCGGGTCGTTGGCCAGTGCGCGCGCGATGCCCACGCGCTGCTGCATGCCGCCCGACAGTTCGTACGGGTAACGCTTGGCAAAACCCGACAGGCCAACCATGTCGAGGTAGTGCGCGGCAATGCGCGCCGCCTCGGCCGGCGACTTGCCGGTGGCCACCGGGCCGAAGGCCACGTTGTCCTGCACGCTCATCCAGGTGAACAGCGCCCCTTGCTGGAAGACCACGCCGCGGCCGGCGTCGGGGCCGCGCACCGGCCGGCCGTCCATCAGCGCCTGGCCCGTGGTGGCGGTCTCGAAGCCGGCCAGGATGTTGAGCAACGTGCTCTTGCCGCAGCCCGACGGGCCGACCAGACAGACGAAGGCGTTCTCGGCGATGTCCAGCGAGATCGGCTCCAGCGCCAGCACCGAGTCGGGCCCGCTGCTGAAGCGCTTGCTGACCTGGTCGAAGCGGGCCTTGACCGCCGCGGGTGCGGCGGAAGCTTGCGATGCCCCCACCTCTCAGACCATCTGCGCCACGAAGCTGGTGTCGATCAGCCCGTTCATGTCCTTGGGCAGCGCATTGATCTGTCCGCTTTCCTTTAGGAACTCGGCCTGCGTCTGCAGCGTGCGCACCACTGCCGAGTTCTTCTCGCCGGGCTTGCCCAGCCACTTGGCGGTGAGCTGCTCCTTGGCCGTCACCGGGTAGAAGGTGTTCAGCGAGCGCATCACCGCCGCTTCGTCGACACCCAGGAACTTGGTCATCGTCTCGACCACGTCCTTGGGGTTCTGCTTGAACATCACGGCGATTTGCTCAAAGTCCTTCAAAAAGGCGAGCACCAGCTCAGGGTTCTTCTTTTTGAATTCGTCGCGCACCAGGAAGGCGTCGAACATCACCAGCCCGGTCGCATTCAGGTCACCTGTCTTGAAAATGATGGTGCCGGCGTCCTGCACCAGCGCGGGCACCACAGGCACCCAGATGTAGCTGGCGTCGATTTCGCGCCGCGTCCAGGCCGATGCGATGGTGTCGGCACGCATGTTGATCAGCTTGACGTCGTTCGGACCCAGCCCGGCGGTCTTGAAGGCAGCCAGCGCTGCAAAGTGCACCGAGGTATTGAACGGCAGTCCAACGCGCTTGCCGCGCATGTCGGCCAGCGTCTTGATGTTGGCGCTGTTCTGCACCACCAGCGCTTCGCTGTCGATGATGTTCTTGTAGACGTAGACCAGCGAGGCCTGTACGCCATTGGCATAGCCCACCACCATCGGGCTGGAACCCAGGTTGCACATGTCCAGGCTGTTGCCGGCGATGGCTGCAATCACTTCCGAGCCGGCGCGCACGGTGACGAAGTCGACCTTGGTGCCGGGGCCGAAGGTCTTGGCCATCGCATTCTTGGCGCGGATGTAGTTCTGCGCGTCGATGCCGCCGAAGGTGCCCAGGTTGACCGTCTTCTGCTGCGCGAACACGGGTGAGGCGCCGAGCAAAGCGCCGCCGGCCATCGAGCCAATCATCAGGTTGGATGCAGTCAGGGCGAAATCACGGCGGGAAAGATGGGGCTTCATCGGGCGGGCCTTTCAAGGGCAGGACGGGCCAGCAGTTCCGTGGGCGAAGGGCCGCCACGGCTGGCGATGGGCAAGGCTAAGGGCTTCAGGATATATCGTCAATCCAGAGAGATACGCGCCCCAAACCCGACCCCAATCTTCAGCGATTCAGGGCTTGAGCAGACGCACCAGGAAGCTGGCGCCGTGCGTCAGGTCGTCGCGGATTGCACGCGCCAACGCATCGCCATCGCGCCGGTGCAGCGCCTCCATCGCAGCGTGGTGCATTTCAACCCCGGTCAAGCTGCCGCAGTAGGTGGGAAAGAGCAGATTCAGCGTCGGGCCGATGCGCAGCCACAAACTTTCGATGATGGCGGTCAGGATAGGCTGGCCCGAAGCTCGATATATCGACATGTGGAAATCGGTGTTCGCCGCCAGCGTGCGCTGCGCCTTGCCGGCCACGATGGCGGCGTGGTGCGCAGCCACCACGGTGTCGAGCCGTTTCATTTCAGCGTTGTCCATGCGCGCAGCTGCGTCGTGGGCGGCCATCGGTTCCAGTTGCAGCCGAATTTTCAGCGTCTCGCGATAGGTTTCAACGTCCAGCCGGGGCACTCGGATCGTGCGCGCGTTCTCGATCGTCAGCGCCCGTTCGGCGACCAGGCGCTGCAGGGCCTCGCGTATCGGAGTCAAGCTGACGCCGTAGCGCTCGGCAATGCCGCGCACCGTCAGCACTTGCTCGGGCAGCAGGTTGCCGGTCATCAGTTCGCCATGCAACCGCCAGTACGACAGCTCGGCCAACGTTTCGCCGCGCGAGGGTTGCGCCAGGGCTGCCTCAGGTGGCAACGATGGGAGGGCATGGTTGAGCATGACGGGGCTGAATATAGTGCCCGTACGCGGACTGCAGTCGGGGGCAGAGCATTCAAAAACCTGTCCTCCGCCCATTGACGCGGCTGTATGGAGGGTGTGGCACGCAACCAATGCGGGCCATGGCGTCCGCGCTGGAACACGATGGTCAGGCGCCCACACCGTGATCACTGGCGCTTGAGTTGCTGGCGCCAGGTCAGGGCGAGGCCGTGCAGAGCGTGCGTCGCAAGCATGGCGACAATCACAGGGTGACTCCGAAGCCCGCGCTGCCCACGCACCGCGTCATCGCCGCTGACATGCATGCGGTGCCGGCGCCATTTCGGGCCTTTGCGGTGCGCAGCGACGAACCGCAGCATGCCTGCGACGCGCGCGCACCCTATGGTTGCGTGCACGTCGTGCGAACGGCGTTCCTCGATGCCGGCTCGCTGACCAATCTGGCCGTCGCAGGCGACGCACGCGTCAGCATCGAGACGTTCTCGGACATCGACTACGCCACCACCACGCTGCCCGACCTGGCCGCCGCGGCGCCCCGCGTGGCCGACCTGGCGGGCCACATCGCCAGCGCCTTGCATTTGACGGGCGTGCTCGGAAGCGATCTCGCGAACTACCGGCGCAGCGTGGCCACGCGCATCGATTACCTGGCAGCGCGCGGCGCGGGCTTTCACAACGACGTCAGCGGCCATTGGTCGCGCTGCCTGTTCTGGCTGCTCGCGCTCGACCTCGCTAAGGTCGACTTCGTGATGCCGCACGCGGGCGTGTGCCTGGCACTGGCGCCCGGCGACCTGCTGGTGTTCGACCAGACGATGGCGCACGGCCTGTGCCGGCCCGGCGATGCCGGGCAGGCGGTGGCTGCGTCGTTTGGCACGGGCGCGCCGGGCCGGCAGA
>JANMMH010000480.1:0-5820 GCA_031373055.1 Rubrivivax sp.
ACGGCGTTGATGTAGGCCTTGCGCGTGTCTGCGGCCAGGGTCAGCATCTCCAGCGTGACGGCGCCCTGGGTCTGCGCAAAGCGGCGCGACTCCAGGTCTTTCACCAGCGGCCACGCGATGAGCCGCGCCAGGTTGAAAACCAGTTTGCGCTCCAGCTCGATCTCGTCGCCCTGCTTTGTGCGCCCGATCGACACACCGGGATTGGGCAGCCGGCCGGCCTGCACCAGATCGGCCTGCGCCACACCGAGCTCCTGGAAGATGGCCTGCAAGCTGCGGTTGTTCAGCAGCGCAAGCTGCACGGCGTCGTCCACGCTCAGTGGCCCCGCCAGCAACTCAGCAACACGCTTGTCGATCAGGTCGCGATCAGCGTCGGTGCGCGCCCAGCGCAGCTCTTTGCCCAGGCGTTCCTTGGCGGCTTGCTCGACGGGTGCGAAGCCAGTGTCGGCACCGAGCGACGCGCAGCCGGCGAGTGCCAGGGCCACCGCCACCGCCACGCCTGTGCGCGCAAGCCTGCTCCACGCGGGGCTTGTCGGATGGGGGTTATGGGCCAAGCGCTTGGTCAAGGTGGTGGCGCTCATGGCGCGCGATGCCCGGCGTGGGGCGATGTTGGCGCGGTAGGCGTGGCACGCGACGGCGATGGCGGCGGCGCAGGCGGCGGCGCCTCCGGCTGTTGCGCCTCACGCGTGTAGACGCGCCAGCCGCCAATGCGCGTCACCGTGTCGTTAGCCTCACGCCAAGGCGTGGGCTTGACCTCGGACATGCGCAGGTAACCCGCCAGCGCCGACTCGTAGACCAACGCCGGCACCTTGGCCTTGGCGTCCAGTGGGTCGGGCGCGGCGATGCGCGGGGTGGGCTGCGCCTGCGCGGGCAGGGCCAGCAGGCTGACGAAGATGGCTGGCATCAGCGCGCCAAGCAATCGACGCACGCGGGAATTCAAGCGGGTATGCAATAGGCGATACGGCATGGTGACCTCGGGTCATTCGAGACAGATTCGGGAGCCCCCGGCGTCTGCGAAGGCTGCGGCGCCGCGAGCTGCTGGTGTGCGTGCAACCACGCGTGCACGGGCACGCGGCGCGGCAAGCGGCCAGGCAGCCTAGACCGACAGAAGTCGAGGCGGGCGCTCGGGCCCTTCGGCCGCAAACGCATCGGCCGCGTACGCCAGAGCGGCGAAGACCGTGGGCGCGAAGTCCGGTGTCGCCAGCGTGGTCACGCTGCCGGAAAGCGCGCAGGCCGAACAACACGCTGCACATGCGCTGCAGCTGTACGTGCCTTGGTCGGTGAGCGGGTCACCGGCCTTACGGCCTGGGTCAGGGTCGTGCCCGTCGTGCGCAGCGGCCATCGTTGGGTGGCCGTGGTCGTGAGCGCCGTGGTGCGTCGCCACGTCAACGCTAACTCTCGCCCCGACAACGCCAGCGACCAGACCCGCGTCGCCTTGCAGGCCGTGCATGCGCTCGTGGCTACCCGCGCAGTGCAACATGGCGGCACTGGCCAAGCCCTGCACGGGGAGCGCCAGCGCCAGCAGCCACAGCAGAACAAATCGAAAGCAACGAGACATGGCACGAATGTAGCCGAATCAACCGAGCGCTTCACCCGCGTAGCTCGCACCCTTCACCGCACGCCAATCGCTCGTCACCTTTTGCTCATCGATCAAGGTCCGCTGGATGCAGCGGCCGTCGCGAAACCAGTGCCAGGTGCGCGAGCGGTAGTTGCCGCAGTCGCTGATCTGGATCATCTCGTAGAGGTAGGTACCGGGCTCGCCCTTGCGCACCCAATTGAGCATGGTCGTGCGCTTGAAGGTGTCCAGCGGCACGTCCGACGCCCAGCCGTCGATGAGGTCGCTGACAAACGTGATGCGGTCACCGGCGACGATGGCCGGGAAGTCACGTTGGTCTTTGCGGCCGTCGGCCCAGCTGTAGTAGTTGGTCTGGTGGTAGGGATAGGCGGCATCGGTGGGGAAGCGGCAGACCAGGCGCGAGCGGTGCTCGTCTGTCTTCACGCCGTCGCCGTCGTAGTAGCGGTACACGCCGTCCCACACGCCTTCATGGCGCGCCAGCAGTGGGAAGATTTGTTTGATGTCGGACATCACAGCCTCACGTCAAGATATTTGTTAGCCTTGGCCGGGCTGGGCGCTGCGGCCGAGCTCGTCCATCCACTGCTCCAGGCTGGGCTCGCTGGCGTCCTGCATGGCCTGCACGTCTTGCGCCAGGATGCGCAGCACGCGCGCGATGGTCTCGCGGCCCATGGCGTCGCGCGCGCTTTGTGCGGCGGCGTCGGGTTGATAACGCTCAATGTCATCGGGGCCGAGATGGCCACGCGCCACCAGCACACGCTCCAGTGTGTCGATGCGCTCGCGCGCCACCGCCAGCTCGGTCATCAGCGCCAGGGTGATGGCCATCACGCGCTCCACCGCCGGGTCGTCAAAGAACTGCGGCCGCTTGCCTTTGGCGCGGCGGCTGGCTTGCTCGACGGGGTCGAGGTCTTGCGGCTCGGGCAATGTCTTCACGCCGCTACTGCCGGCTTGGTGGCGCCAAAGGCCGTCCACGTCGGCGTGCGACCGTAGTCTTCCTGGCCCGCGCCTTCGCTGCCCACGGGTGCGGGGAAGAGCTCGCGGTCGACCTTGGCCTGCATCGTCGTCTCAAAGTACGCACCCGCCGGGAAGCCGCTTTGCGCCACCAGCGCGCTGAGGTCGGCTTCGTGCATGCGTGTCCAGAAGGGTTCGTTGTTGTTGTAGGCGTCCCAGTCGCGCATGAAGGCTTCAAACGGGTCCATGCCCTCGTACTGCGGCTGCTCCAGGTGCAGCGTCACGCCGCCGGGTGCCAGCACGCGGAAGATCTCGCCCATGATGCGCGGCATGGCGGTGGTGCTGGTCTCGTGCCAGAACATGGCCGTCGTCACCAGATCAAACTCGCCATCGCCACTGGGTACAGCTTCACCGTTAGCTTGCTTGAAGACAATGTTGTCGACACCCATGGATTTGGCGCGTGCGTGGGCATAGCGCAGCACCGTGGCAGCCGTGTCGATGGCCAGCACCTGGGCCTTTGGAAAGGCCTGCGCCAGCGGCACGATGTTGTGGCCGATCGTGCAGCCGATGTCGAGGATGCGCTTTGGCGCCCAGCCTGGCTTGTTCTTCGCCAGCCAGTCGACGATGGCCTGGCCGCCGCCGTCGGAGTAGCGGCCTAACATGCCAGCGGTGGTGACAAAAATGCCACTGTCGTAGTTGGCACCGGCGGCGATGTCGCGCGCCACCACCTCAGCGTGGTAGCTGCCGGGCATGCAGTGGATGTCGACCGCGCGCTGGTAGCGCGGCTGCTCGATGCGTGGGTCAAGTTGCAAACCGGGCGCACCGTCGTTCAACGCATCGGCCGCGTCGCGCAAGGCGCCAAGCTGGCGAAAGACCACGCTGCGGCCGGCCTGTTGGCGCATCTCCATGCTGTTGCGGCGCAGAGCGCTCCAGCACTGGTAATGCAGGTCGCGCTGCATGGCGCGGCGTACCTCGTGGCGGTCTTGCGGCGCGCGGCCAAGCTCGGCCGCGAGGGCCGGCTTGACGCGTGTTTCCCAGGCGCGTTTGACGCCCGGCAGCAGCACTTGCGACAAGTGCATGTTCAAGCGCGTGAGCGCATCAAAGCGCGCCACTTCGTCGTGCGTGGCCTGCGGAAACACCGCGTGGCGGCCGACTTGGCGCCAGCTTGGCGGGGCTGTTGTGGGCTGTGTCATGGGCAAAGTGTTGGCGTGAATGTGGCGTCAAGGTCGCCTCTTGATGGCCGCGAAGAATAGCTGATAGCATGCCGCCGGGCAAGATTTGTACGGACAACTTTGTTGAGACGGATCAAGTCGCCACTGCTGGAGATTTCGATGAATTTGCTCTCTCGCCGCGCACTCGTTTGCACCGCTTTGCTTGGCGCCCTGGCCGCCACCAGCGTGCCCGCCGTCGCGCAAGACACCACCAGCGCCGCCGGCCAGCTCGACACCTTCATGCGCATGCGTGGCACCAGCGACGGGCGCGACAGCTTCGCCAATTGGTGGGTCACCATCTTCGCGGTGGTGCCGGGCGAGCGGCCGCGCGCCATTCTGCGTATGGACGGTTTCAACGTCGGGCGTTTCGTCAAGCAAGACGACGGCGGCATGCAGCTCATCACGCGCGAGGTGGGCTACTACCGCGACTTGCAAACGGGTGAGTTTTTGAAGGAGTGGACGAACCCGTTGACGAACGAGAAGAACAACGTGCTGCACATTGCCAACGACCCCGTGAACGCGCGCTTCCCCGCGCCCAAGCCGGGCGACGCCGGGCGCATGGGTTTTTGGGTGACTGGTGACGACGTCATCCTGCGCACCGACGTGCCGCTGGCCTACCCCAATGCGCTGCAACCGGCCGAGTTCCCGGCCGAGTCCAGCGGGCCCACCTACTTCGCCAGCGAGCACTTCACCTTCTTCGCCAAGAAGTCGGCGTTGGCCGACGCCAAAGCCATCGGCGTGCCCATCACCTACGCTTGGGCGCGCACGGGCCCCTGGCTGCCGTGGATGAAGATGGGCACGCGCCCGGGCTACCTGATGTACAGCGGCCACGGCCGCAAGTTCATGAGCTTCGATGAGCTGCCCGCTGACATGCGCGACTTCACGCGCGCCAACTACCCCCAGTACATGAAGTCGCCCGAAACGTTTGTCTCGCCCAACGAGACGAGCTGGACGTACTACAAGAAGCTCATGCAGAAGAAATAACGCGGTGAGTGCACTGACCGTTATCGACAAGATCTGGCGCGCGCACCGGATCAAGGAGCTTGACGGCCAACGCAGCCTGCTCTTCATCGACCGCATCTTTCTGCACGAGCGCACCGGCCCGGCCTTGCTGGCGGGTCTTGAAGCCGCCGGGCGCAAACCGGCCCACCCCGAGCTGGTGTTCGGCATCACCGACCACGTGGTCGACACCTCGCCCGCACGCAGCGACGCCACACAAAGCGCGATGGGCCTGGGCTTCATCCAGGCGCTGCGCGACAGCACACGCAAGGCGGGCATCCGGCTTTTCGATTTGCACGATGCACAGCAAGGCATCGTGCACGTCGTCTCGCCCGAACAAGGCATCGCCCTGCCCGGCTGCACGCTTGTGTGCCCCGACAGCCACACCGGCACGGTGGGCGGCATCGGCGCGCTGGCCTGGGGTATCGGCTCGACCGAAGGCGAACACGCGGTGGCCACGCAAACGCTGGTGCGGCCCTGGCCGCGGCGCATGCGCGTGCGTTTCGATGGCGCGCTAACGCCACAGGTGAGCGCCAAGGACATGGTGATGGCTTTGATCGCGCGCTTCGGCGCCACTGGCGGTGACGGCTGCGCTATCGAGTTCAGCGGCGCGGCCGTGCGTGCGCTGGACATCGAAGCGCGGCTCACGCTGTGCAACATGGCGGTGGAATTCGGCGCGTGGACGGCGCTGGTGGCACCTGACGAACGCACCATCGAGTGGGTCGCCGGCCGCCCCTTCGCACCGCAGGGTGCGGCCCTCGACGCTGCTGCCGCCCACTGGCGCACGCTCTTCAGCGACGACGACGCGCAGTGGGACGCCGAGCTCACGCTCGACGTGAGCACGCTCACGCCGCAAGTTAGCTGGGGCACCAGCCCCGAACACGCCGGACCGATCGACATGCGCGTGCCCGACCCGGCGAATGCAAGCGACGCCGCCGGACGCGCCGCCGGGCAGCGCGCGTTGCAGTACATGGACTTGCAGAGCGGCGCGCCGCTCCTGGGCACGCCCATCAACGCCGCCTTCATCGGCAGTTGCACCAACGCGCGCTTGTCGGACTTGCGCGCCGCTGCGGCCGTGGTGCGCGGACG
>JANMMH010000497.1:0-3833 GCA_031373055.1 Rubrivivax sp.
CGTGCTGGCAGATGGCGTGACCGAACACGTGCTCCTGACTGCCGCCGCCGCAGTCGAGCAGGGATCGGATCATCCACTGGCCCAAGCCATCGTGCGCCGTGCCGCCAAGCTCACCATCACGCCACCGACCGGCTTCGAGAGTCTCGACGGCATGGGCGCGCGCGCTGAAACCGACGCCGGCACGGTGTACCTGGGCAACCGGCTGCTGATGGACACGCAAAAGCTCGCGCTGGGGCCGCTGGAGGCAGAAGCCAAGCGACTGCAGGGCGATGGCCGCACGGTGGTCCACGTAGCGCAGGCGGGCAGCGTCATCGGCCTCATTGCCATCGCCGATGCGATCCGGCCCACGTCGAAGGCGGCAGTGGCCAAGCTGCGCGAACGCAAGATCGAGGTGGTGATGCTGACCGGCGACAACCTGGCCACGGCCACGCGCATCGCCGCCGATCTGGGCATCGCGAAGGTGCTGGCCGACGTGCTGCCGGGCCAGAAGGCCGAGAAAGTAAAGGCGCTGCAGGCCACCGGGAAAAAAGTCGGCATGGTCGGCGACGGTGTCAACGATGCGCCCGCGCTGACCCAGGCCAACGTCGGTTTCGCCATCGGCGCCGGCACCGACGTGGCGATGGAAAGCGCCGACGTGGTGCTGATGAAGAGCGACCCTTACGACATCGTCGGCGCCATCGAACTGTCGCGCGCCACGGTGCGCAAGATGCACCAGAACCTGTGGTGGGCGGTGGGCTACAACGCCATTGCGTTCCCGCTCGCCGCTGGCGTGCTGTACCCGTTCGTGCTGAGCCCGGAGGTCGCGGCGATTTCGATGTCGGGCAGTACGCTGATCGTGGCCATCAACGCGCTGATGCTGAAGCGAACCAAGTTGGCGGGTATCCGACAGCCTGGCAAGGCTGCGGCGGCGGGCAAACCCGAAGCGCCGGCGGCACCCAGCGCGGCAGCGATGACGGCAAACACACCGTGACCGACATCAGGACCTGGCGCGCTGGCGGGTCACGCGCTTTGACCAGAGCGGCGGGTGGGGGAGGCGGGGGCAACACTCGACCACCCGTCTCGGCGGGCAAGCAGCAGCCCCAACATCACCAGCAGCGGCAGCGCCAGCACGCCATAGCTGCGATGCGCGAGCACGCCGAAGAGCCAGCCGCCGGCGGCCGAGCCGAGCGTCTGGCCCAAGCCCGCGGCTGCGGTCAGGCCGCCCATCACGACACCCAGCTTCTGCGGTGAGGACGCTGCGGCCAGATAGGCGATCACCGGCAGCATCAGGCCCGTACCCGCAGCGGTCAGACTGACGCCAAGGTACATCCAGGCGTCTGAGCGATCCACCGCCAGCACGGCCAGGCCGACGATCGCCAGGAGAAGGCCGGCAGCGATGAGGATGCGTGCCGAGATCTTCTCCAGCAGCGAGGTAATGAAGAGCAGCGCGTTGACACCCAGCATGACGAGGCTGCACTCGGCCAGCATGATCGCTGCCTGTCGAGACGCCTGTCCTGCTGGCTGCTGGCCCTGCAGCACGATGCCCAACTCGAAGCCCGCCAGCACGAACATCACGGTGGCACTCAGCCACAGCAGCGCGCTCGGGTGCCCCCGCTGCGGACCCAGCGCTTGGGTTTGTATTGCCGCATGCGTGACCAGTGCAGCGGGCAAGCTCGCAGCCAGTCCCAGCATCATCACGCCGCCAAGCAAGGCCGACAGCACCAGCACCACCTGCGCTGACAACGCTGGCGCAAGCACTGCGTCGGTGAACCACGGCCCGAGCTGATTGGCCACCGCGCTCAGTGCGGGGCCGAACAGGAACCCGAGCAGCGACATCGCGCCCAGCCAGGCAAAGCGCCGTGCCCGCTTCTCTTGTGGCGTGTGCGCTGCCACCAGCGCCGCGACGACGGGAACCACCGCGGCGACGAAAAATCCGGTCGTGCCGCGAAGTGCGTAGAGGCCCCCAACTCCCCACCCGCCAGCCAGCGCCGGCGTCAACAGCAGCAGCAGGCTGGCGACATAGCCCACGAGGCCGATGATGAGGATGCGGCCGCGCCCGACACGATCCGAAACGAACCCCCACAGCGGTGCACCCAGCAGCACGCCGGCCGCATAGGCCGCGCTGAGCAAGCCGACATGACGACCAACTTCGCGCGCGCTGACGCCGGGCATCATCGACACCAGCCACCCCGGCAGCACCGGCAGCAGGGCCCCGTAACCGGCGGAGACGATGAACACCGAGCCCGCCAGCCACGCCAGTTGCACCAGCCCCAGTCCGGCCGGTTGAGCCGCCTTGGCAGCTCTGCTTGCTGTGCCTGCGGGTGTCACGCCTGCGGGCCCTGAACACCCGCTGGCGTAGCCCATCGGCGAGCGAACACGTGCATCGCGATGAAGGCGATGAAGGTCAAGATCCAGAACCAGTTCTCTGTCAACCATGCCATGAGGTTTCTCCTGTGGGTTGGGGCGCGGCCGTCACGGCGCCATGCTGCTGCTCCTCACAGCACCACCGGTTTGTCTGGCAGTTCATTCCTGTCGTGGCTGTCGTGGCTGTCGCGGTTGTCATTAGGAAAGTGCTGCATCAGCTGCTGCGTCACCGCCTCCACGCCGCTCACCACACCACCTTCAAAGTTCGATTGCCTGAAGGCGGTTTCCATCTGCCGGCAGACCTCGCTCCAGGCCTGCGCATCGACCTGGGCGTCGATGCCCCGGTCGGCAACGATTTCCACGGCGCGGTCGGCGAGCAGCAGGTAGATCAGCACGCCGATGTTGTGCTGGGTGTCCCACACGCGCAGTTGCGCGAAGAGCTCAATCGCACGCTCTCGGGCGGTCTGACCCTTGAACAAGGGCGCGCCGTCGAGTCCACCCTCAACCGCGAAGCGGATCTCGCCGACATGGGCCGTCTCGCTGCCTTTGATCGCTTGTTCGATCTTGTGCAGTGCGCTGGCCGGAAAGGCCCTGCCCACCTGCCCGTCGGTCATCAGCAAATGGCGCGCAATGCGTCGGATGTTCATGGCTACCACCTCCCCGACGCACCGCCGCCGCCGAAGCCGCCACCGCCGCCGCTGAAGCCGCCCCCACCACCACCGCGGCCGCCGCCGCCGTAGTAGCCGCCGAGACCACGACCGAGCATGCCGCCACCCAGCAGGGTGACGAAGAGTGCCACCACGCCGGCCACCAGCGCCATCGAGATGGCACCGACCACGAACCAGGCAATCACCGCAACGACACCGCCCGTGACCAGCGAGCCAGGCACTTTGCCCAGCGCAGCGCGCAACACACCACCCACGGCGAGCGCCACGATGAACAACATCGGCGCGTACTGCTGAACATCACCAAAGCTCTGGTTGGGCCGGGCACTCGGCGCAGGCAGTGGCTCGCCATCCACCACGCGGATGATCTGCGCGACCCCGGCCGTGATGCCGCCATAGAAGTCCTGGCTCTTGAATCGCGGCAGGATGGTCTCGCTGATGATGCGTTTGCTGGTGAGGTCGCTGAGCGCGCCTTCCAGGCCATAGCCCACCTCGATGCGCATCGCGCGGTCGTTCTTGGCGACCACCAGGATCGCGCCGTCATCGACCTTCTTCCGCCCCAGCTTCCACTGCTCGGCGACGCGCAAGGCGTAGGGCTCGACTTCTTCCGGGGCTGTCGAGGCGACCATCAGGACGGCGAGCTGGCTGCCCTTCCTGGCTTCGAAGGCGGTCAGCGTCTGTTCTAGCGCGGCCTTCTGCTCTGGCGTCAGCGTGCCGGTCTGATCGATCACATGCCCCGTCAACGCAGGCACAGGCACTTGCGCTGCCGTGCGCGCGGACCCGCCGAGCGCGCAGACCAGTAGTGCACCCCACAGCAGCGCTCTG
>JANMMH010000505.1:0-2350 GCA_031373055.1 Rubrivivax sp.
GGCGCGGGGCTGGCAGCTGATGAGCTTGCGCTAACGCGCAAGCTGCGGTGGCTCGGGGTCCGTGTCGGGCTCCACGCGCTCGCTCGAGCGCATTTCGTCCAGGGGCCCGTCTTCCAGCACTGGCTCATCACTCACATCCTCCGCCAAAAACCCACCACTCTGATGCGCCCACAGCTTGGCGTAGTGCCCGTCCAGCGCCAACAGCTCGGCATGCGTGCCTTGCTCGACGATGCGGCCCTGCTCCAGCACGATGAGCCGGTCCATGCGCGCGATGGTCGAAAGGCGGTGCGCGATGGCGATCACCGTCTTGCCTTGCATCAGGTCCAGCAGCTGCTCCTGGATGGCGAGCTCGACCTCGCTGTCCAGCGCGGAGGTGGCTTCGTCCAGCACCAGGATCGGCGCGTCTTTCAGCACCACGCGCGCGATGGCCACACGCTGGCGCTGGCCGCCGCTGAGCTTGACGCCGCGCTCGCCGACATGCGCGCTGTAACCTACGCGGCCTTTCCAGTCTTCCAGACCGAGGATGAACTCATGCGCCTGCGCGCGCTTGGCCGCCGCCTCGACCATCGCGGGCGTGGCACCTGGCCGGCCATAGGCAATGTTTGCCGCGATCGAGCGGTGCAAGAGCGACGTGTCCTGCGTGACCATGCCGATGGCGCCACGCAGGCTTTCTTGCGTCACCGCGCGGATGTCTTGCCCGTCGATGCGGATGGCGCCTTCTTCAAGTTCGTGAAAACGCAGCAGTAAATTCACTAGCGTGCTTTTGCCCGCACCCGAGCGGCCGACCACGCCGACCCGCTCGCCGGGGCGCACCACCAAATCCAGGCTGTCGAGCACACGCTTGCCGTCGCTGCGGCCGTAGGTGAAGGTCACGGCGTCGAAGCGGATCTCACCACGGCTAACGTCGATGTCACGCGCACCATGGGCGTCGATGTTGGCATGCGGCACGGCGATGGTTTCCATGCCCTCTTGCACCACGCCGATGTTCTCGAAGATGCCCGTGACTTCCCAGCTCACCCAGCCGGCGACGTTCGCAATGGACCAGGCCAGCGGCAGCGCCGTGGCCACCGTGCCGGCGTCGATGTCGCCACGCCCCCAAAGCCACACGCCGATGGCGGCGGTGCCGACGATCAACGCCGCGTTCAGCACCGACAGCGTGACCATGAAGCGCGTGGTCAAGCGCATGTGCGCGGCGATGGCCAGCGTGTGCTCGTCGATGACTTCGCGCACATGCTGGTCTTCATCCCGCGCGCGGGCAAAGAGCTTGACGGTGAGGATGTTGGTGTAGCTGTCGACCACGCGCCCCATCACCTGCGAGCGCAACTCACTGCTGGCTTTGGCGCGATCGCGCATCTGCGGCACAAAGCGGCGCAAGAAGTAGGCATAGCTGGCGAACCACGCGGCCGTGGGCAGGGCCAGGCGCCAGTCGGACATCGCCATCAGCACCAGCGCCGACAAGCCGTAGACAGCGATGTACCAAACCGCGCGGATGCTCGACACCACTGACTCGCGCACCGCGTTGCTGGTCTGCATCACGCGGTTGGCAATGCGCCCCGCAAAGTCGTTCTGGAAGAAAGGCCAGCTCTGGCGCACCACGTGCCAGTGGCTTTGCCAGCGAATGAGGCTGGTAACGCCGGGCAGCACGGCGTTGTTGCGCATCAGGCTGTCCATCAGCAGCGTGAGTGGCCGGCCGATCAAGACGGCTAAGGCCATCGCGACGAGCACTGGCAGCTGCTCAGTCAGCGCCGCCGTGCGGTCACTGGCCTGCATCAGCCGCACCAGGCGGCCGATGAAGGTGGGGATCAGCGTGTCGATCAAGGCCACCAAGAGACCGGTGACGAAGAGCGTGGCGAAGAGGCCCTTGGTCTGGCGCACATAGTGCCAATAAAAGCCGAGCAGGCTTTGCGGCGGCGCGCTGCCGGGGCGCGCGGTGGGGCGGACCAGGTTTTCGAAGTAGGCAAACATGTGTCCATTGTCGCGGGGCTCGCATCAGACCCGACACCGTGGCGCGCATGCACATTCGAGTCGATGCATGCGTGTGGCCAATGTGGTGCGCCGCGCTCTTCCATACCTATTGAGCGAGCGGACATCGGCGGTGACATCGAACACCCCCCCCTGGGGCTGTACCCGCACGGCCGAGGCCTACCGTCGACGCGCAGTTCGGCACTCCCGCGTGCCTGCTTCCGGGAAACAAGCCGAACGGCTATTGACGACCGAGCCTGTGTGAAAACCCCCTCACTGCAACGTCATCAGATCCGTAGAGTTCGAAGACATATCGAGCACGGGAGCCGGTATGTCGCGCTTTGTAGAAGGCCAGGATCGAAGCCAGGTGACGCTGATTCCAGAGTGT
>JANMMH010000051.1:0-5463 GCA_031373055.1 Rubrivivax sp.
ACGCTCTACGACGCGCTGCTCGTCGTGCAGCCCTCGCCGGTGGTCGAGCTCAACCGCGCGGTCGCGGTGAGCCGCGCACCTGGCCCCACACGTGGGCCCGCAGCCGCGTTGCGCTTGGTGGAAGCGCTGCACGCTCAACCCCAGCTCGCCCAGTACCACCTGCTGCCCAGCGTGCATGCCGACCTGCTGGCAAGCCTGGGCCGTCACCTTGAGGCGCGTGCGATGTGGCAGCGCGCGGCCGATGTCACCCGCAACGCACGCGAGCGCGAGCTGCTGCTCGCCCGCGCGCACCCCACCCCGCCTGAAGGAGGCCTGTCATGAGCCCAACATCAACCCGCTCCGCGACCACCCAGAAGGCCGCGTCTCGCATCGCACCCGCAGCACCTTCGCGCCTCGTCATCTTCGTGGCCACACGCAAAGGCGCCTGGTTCTTCCACAGCGACGCGCGGCGCAAAACATGGGCGGCCGACGGCCCGCACTTCCTGGGCCACAGCATCAGCCATGTGGTGCTGGACCCGCGTGATGGCCGCACGCTGTTGGCGGCGGCGAAGACTGGCCACCTGGGCCCGACGATCTTTCGCTCGACCAACATGGGCCGCACCTGGAAAGAGGCGCGGCAGCCGCCAGCGTTTTCGAAACCGAACACGACGCCGGGCAGCCTGCCTGGCCGCGCGGTCGACCACAGCTTCTGGCTCACGCCGGGGCACGCCAGCGAGCGCGACACCTGGTACGTCGGCACCTCGCCGCAAGGCCTTTTTCGCTCGGAGGACGGTGGCGTCAGCTGGGCGCCGCTGCTGGCCGTGAACGACGACGCACAGCTCCGCGAGTGGATGGGGACGGTGCAAGACGGCACGCCCGACGGGCCGAAGTTGCATTCGGTGATCGTCGACCCGCGCGACGCGTCGCATCTGTATTTCGCGATGTCGGGTGGCGGCGTGCACGAGTCGCGCGACGCTGGCCGCACATGGCGCACGCTGATCAAAGGCATGCAGGTGGTTGACGGCTTCGATGCCACCACCGTCACCTTTCACGACCCACACTGCGTGCGCCTGTGCCCCAGCAACCCTGATCGGCTGTACCAGCAGAACCACTGCGGCATCTATCGGCTTGACCGAACGAGCGACGCATCCACAGACGTCGCCGGCGACACCTGGCAGCGCATCGGCCGCAAGATGCCCAAGCGTGTGGGCGACATCGGTTTCCCCATGGTCGTGCACCCGCGCGACGCGGACGTGGCGTGGGTCTTCCCGATGGACGGCACCAACGTCTGGCCGCGCACCAGCCCCGACGGCCGCCCCGCGGCCTACGTCACCCGCAACGCCGGCAAGACATGGCAGCGCCTGGACCAAGGCTTGCCCGAGAGTCAAGCCTGGTGGACCGTGAAACGCCAGGCCATGACGCTGGACGCGCAGGCCAGCCCGGCGCTGTACCTGGGCACCACCAGCGGCGAGCTGTGGATCGGTCGCGACGAAGGCGCGCGCTGGTCGAACATCGCGCGGCATCTGCCCGAGATCTACGCCGTGGAAGTGGCCGCGCTTTCATGAAAGCCTCAGCGCGATGAAGGTGCTGATCCCCGGCGCGCTGCGCTCGTACACCCGCGAATCCCACGTCGATGCCGTGGGCGACACGCTCGATGCACTGTTCGCCGACCTCGACCGCCGCTACCCCGGCCTGCGTTTTCGTGTCGTTGACGAGCAAGGTCAACTGCGGCCGAACATGCGCGTCTTCGTCAACGGCATCGGCGTGCGTGAGCTTCAGCATGGCCTGCAAGCCAGCGACTTTGTGGCCGTGGTGTTGGCGCTCAGTGGTGGGTAGTCGGTGGTGGAGCGGCGGGCGGCAACCCTGAGCTGCCAGCCACCCAACCCAGCCCACCCCAGCCCAACGCTAACTACCCAAAGACGCTGACTTGTCGCGCCAGAACGCCAGCTCAGGCGCAGGGCCCAGGCCAGCCTTGGCGTTGTCCTGCATGTGCTCGGGCCGCCGCGTGCCGGGGATCGCGCAGGTCACGGCCGGGTGGCTCAGCACGAACTTCAGCAGCACCTGGGCCCAGCTCGTGCAGCCGATCTCGGCCGCCCAGGGCGGCAAGGCCTTGCCTTGCAAGCCACGCAGCAGGCCACCGCCGCCAAAGGGCATGTTGACGATGACCGCCACACCGCGCTCGGCCGCCAGTGGCAGCAGCCGCTCGCCGGCCAGGCGGTCGTCGAACGCATAGTTGATTTGCAGGAAGTCGAGCTTTTCTGCGCGCAGCACGGCTTCAAGCTGCGCGTAGGCCGAAGCTGTGTAGTGCGTGACGCCGATGTAGCGCACCCGCGTTTCATCCTTCCAGCGGCGCAGGGTCGCGAGGTGGGTCTTCCAGTCCACCAGGTTGTGGATCTGCATCAAGTCGATGGGCCGGCCGGGCTCGGTGCGAAGCAGGCGCATCGACTCGCGCATTTGCCGGATGCCTTCGTCGCGGCCCTGGGTCCACACCTTGGTGGCGATGAAGGCCTTCTTCGCGCGGCCGTCAGTGGCCAGGATCTCGCCCACGCTTTCCTCGGCGCGGCCATACATCGGCGAGCTGTCGAGCACCGAGCCACCTGCGGCGAGGAGTGCATCCACCACCGCCGGCAGCTGGGCGTAGCCGCTGCTGCCAGGCGCCTGGTCAAAGCCGAGGTAGGTGCCGCAGCCAATCACCGGCAGCCGCTCTTGGGTCGACGGGATGGTGCGGGTCTGCATGGTCGTGGCCTCCTGTGCCGAGCTCGCGTGTGGGCGCAGCAGGCTGGCCGCAAGGCCGCATGCCAGCACGGCGCGGCGGGTGGGTGGGGGGTGTCTTGGTCGATGCGTCATCGAAGCACTTGCAAGGGCGACTGGATGGAGAGTCTCATACCAGGACACTTTTCTGAGTGCTTTACCGTCATCGTCGGCGATAAGCGGGAGGACCTGCACCCCTTGAAAGCCGCCACTGCGCGCCTCTCGCATCGCGGACGGTTGACGCCCTGCTCGCGCCAGCAAGTGTTGTTGGGAAAAGTTCACGCCGCTGGCGTCGGTTTCAGTTTGACCGTGCGATCCGCCCGAATGCGGTTGATCGGACCTTCCGGCTTCCAAGACTGCCGTGTCGCTGGTGTGGCAGGAACGCTACCTAGACCGCCTCAGCAGCGGGCCGACTGGCGCCGCACCTCGGGCAGCCGATAACCTGCCCAGGCCACTCACATTCCCTGCCCGGACCCACCAGGAGCCTTCGTGTGCGTTTCATCCTTGTCGTGCTGGTCTTGCCTGCGGCTGCGCTGGCCGTGGCCGCGGCGTGCAGCACATGGACCCGCACGGCCGTCGCAGCAGAACAGGCCGGCCGTTGCCCATCTGCTTCGGCCACTGTGGGGCTGCCCGGCGCGTGATGATCGCGCCAGCGCGACTGCACACCACGGGCTGAGGGCGCCCTGCATGCTCCGCGCCTTCGAAAGGTGACGGAACATGTGGCAATGGCTTGAACGCAGAGGTCTCCACGACCGGGCGCTGCCGGCGGTGGTAGGGGTGCTGGGGTCGCTGCTGGCTGTGACTGCTGGTGTCTGGCGCCACCACGAGACCGAAGCCCAGGCTCGCTCCGCCTTCGAGCGCAGCGTCGACCGGGTGGCCGACGACGTGCTGCGCCGCTTTCGCCAACCGATATTCCCCTTGAAGGGCGCCAGCGGCCTGTATGCCGCCAGCCCGCGGGTCGGCCGGGCAGAATTTCGTGCCTACGTCGAGGCGCGCGGCATGGCGCTGGACTTTGCGGGCGTGCGTGGCCTCGGTTTCATCCAGCGCGTCGAGCGGGCTGATCTGGATGCTTTCATCGCTGCCGAGCGGTGGGACGACGCACCGCACTTCGCGCTGCGCCAACTGGTCGACAAGGGTCACGATGACCTGTACGTCATCAAGTTCATCGAGCCTCTGACCCCCAATTTCAGCGCTGTCGGGCTGGTCGTGGGCTCCGAACCCCTGCGCCGAGAAGCCGCCGAACGCGCGGTGACCGGAGGCGAGCCAACGCTGAGCGCGGCCATCACCTTGGTGCAGGATGAAAAGCGCAGCCCGGGCTTCCTGCTGTACCTGCCGGTATATCGCCAGGGCTCCGACCCGGTCACGCCCCAGCAGCGGCGCAACGCGCTCGTCGGCTTGCTATACGCGCCCATCGTGGTCGGCGAACTGCTCGGCGACATCCACGAGGTCGCGGCGGGCGATCTGGACTTCGCACTCAGCGCCCATGGCGAAGGCAAGGCCGCCGGCGGTCTTGTCTTCATGTCGCAGGCCAACGCCACCGGCACCGCAGCCAACGCCCCGCCTGCCAGCGCGGTGACGGCGGGCCGCACTGCAGGTCGCTTTGCCGCGACCCGCACGCTGGCGCTGCCGGGCCGTTCGCTGACGATGCAGGCGCACAGTACGCGGCAGTTCGACGCCGCGCTGAGCTCTTGGTCGGCCTGGCTGCTGGCCGGCGGTGGCGTGCTGGTCAGCGGCTTGCTGTCGGCCCTTGTGCGCCAGCAAATGTCCGGGCGGCGCCGCGCCGAGGCGCTGGCGCGCGCGATGACAGCCGACCTGGCCCGGCTGGCTCAGGTGGCACGCCACACCTCCAATGCGGTGTCGATCACCGACCGAGAGCTGCACATCGTCTGGGTCAACGAAGGCTTCACACGCATCACCGGCTACACGCCCGAGGCGGCCTTGGGCAAGACGCCGGGGCAGCTGTTGGGCAGCGGCAAGGCCGATACGGCGGCCCTGCACGCGCTGGCCGACTCGGCCGCCGCTGGCACCAGCTGCAGGGTCGAGATCCTCAACCGCGCCCGCGACGGCCGCGAGTTCTGGTTCGACACCGAGATTCAACCGCTGCATGACCAGAACGGCCTGCTCACCGGCTTCATGGAAGTGGGCAGCGACGTCACCGAGCGGCATGTGGCGCAAACCCAGCTGCAGGCCGCGCTGCGCGACAACGAGGCGCTGCTGCGCACCATCGACCTGCACGCCATCGTCTCGGTGGCCGACCGCGGCGGGCGCATCACCCAGGCCAACGACGCCTTCTGCCGCATCAGCGGCTACCGCCGCGACGAGCTGCTCGGGCAGAACCACCGCATCGTCAATTTCTGGCCTGCAATCCGCCGAATTCTGGGCCGGGATGTGGCGCTGCATCGCCGCCGGTACGCCGTGGCGGGGCGAGGTCTGCAACCGCGCGAAGGACGGTTCGCTGTACTGGGTCGACACCCTCATCGCACCCTTCGTCGGCGCTGATGGCCGCATCGAAAAGTACATCTCGATCCGCACCGACATCACCGCCAGCAAGACCGCCACGCGGGCCCTGGCCCGCGAACGCCTGGCGCTGGCCAACATCATCGAGGGCACCAACGTCGGCACCTGGGAATGGAACCTGGAGACCGACACGCTGCTCTTCAACGAGCGCTGGGCGCAGATCATCGGCCACACGCTGGCCGAGCTGGGCGAGACCCGCATGGGCACCTGGCGCGA
>JANMMH010000558.1:0-8396 GCA_031373055.1 Rubrivivax sp.
CATTGCCCGACGCGCGCGATGGCTTGAAGCCCGTGCATCGGCGTGTGCTCTTCGCCAAGCACGAGCTGAACAACGACTGGAACCGGCCCTACAAGAAGTCGGCGCGCATCGTTGGCGACGTCATCGGTAAATACCACCCGCACGGTGACACGGCGGTGTACGACACCATCGTGCGCATGGCGCAGGATTTTTCGCTGCGCCACATGCTGGTCGACGGCCAGGGCAACTTCGGTTCGGTCGACGGCGACAACGCCGCGGCGATGCGCTACACCGAGATCCGGCTGTCGAAGATCGCGCACGAGATGCTCGAAGACATCGACAAGGACACGGTGGACTTCGCGCCTAACTACGACGGCTCGGAAAAAGAGCCGGTGGTGCTTCCGGCGCGACTGCCCAACCTGCTGGTCAACGGCGCCACCGGCATTGCCGTGGGCATGGCCACGAACATTCCGCCGCACAACCTCAATGAGGTCGTCGACGCTTGTCTGCACTTGCTGAAGAACCCAGAGGCGACGATCGACGAGCTGATGGAAATCGTGCCGGCGCCCGACTTCCCCACCGCCGGCATCATCTACGGCCTGAACGGCGTGCGTGAGGGCTATCGCACCGGCCGCGGCCGCGTGGTGATGCGCGCCAAGTGCCACTTCGAAGACATCGACAAAGGCCAGCGCCAGTCGATCATCGTCGACGAGATTCCCTACCAGGTAAACAAGAAGACGCTGCTTGAGCGCATTGCCGAGCTGGTGCAGGAAAAGAAGATCGACGGCATCAGCCACATCCAGGACGAGAGCGACAAGTCCGGCATGCGCGTGGTCATCGACTTGAAGCGCGGTGAAGTGCCCGAGGTGGTGCTCAACAACCTCTACAAGCAGACGCAGCTGCAAGACAGCTTCGGCATCAACATGGTCGCGCTGATCGACGGCCAGCCCAAATTGTGCAACTTGAAGATGCTGATCGAGGTCTTCCTCGAACACCGTCGTGAAGTGGTCACGAGGCGCACCGTGTTCGAGCTGCGCAAGGCGCGCGAACGCGGCCATGTGCTCGAAGGCCTGGCGGTGGCACTGGCCAACATCGACGAGTTCATCGAGACCATCAAGTCTTCGCCCACGCCGCCCATGGCCAAGGCCGCCTTGATGAGCAAGAGCTGGGACTCGTCGATGGTGCGCGAGATGCTGGCGCGCGCCGAGGCCAGCACCAGCGGTGGCCGCGAAGCCTATCGGCCCGAAGGCCTGCCCTCGCACTACGGCTTGCAGGGTGATGGCCTGTACCGTTTGTCGGACGACCAGGCGCAAGAGATCTTGCAGATGCGCTTGCAGCGCCTCACGGGCCTGGAGCAAGACAAGATCATTGCCGAGTACCGCGAGGTCATGACGCAGATCGCCGACCTGCTGGACATCCTGTCGCGCCCCGAGCGCGTGACGTCGATCATCTCGGGCGAGCTCAGCGCCCTGCGCGAAGAGTTCGGCCAAAGCAAGTTGGCGGTTCGGCGCAGCGTCATCGAACATAACGTTCAAGAGTTGGGCACCGAGGATCTGATCACGCCGACCGACATGGTGGTGACACTCAGCCACACCGGCTACATCAAGAGCCAGGCCTTGTCGGAATACCGCGCGCAACGCCGTGGCGGCCGCGGCAAGCAGGCCGCGCAGACCAAAGAAGACGACTGGATCGACCAGCTCTTCATTGCCAACACGCACGACTGGATCTTGTGCTTCACCACCAAGGGCCGCGTGTATTGGCTGAAGGTCTGGGAAGTGCCGCAAGGCTCGCGCAACTCGCGTGGCAAGCCCATCGTCAACATGTTCCCGTTGCAGCCGGAAGAAAAGGTCAACGTGGTGCTGCCGCTGACGGGTGAATTCCGCAGCTTCCCGGCCGACCACTTTGTCTTCATGTCGACGGCGCTGGGCACGGTGAAGAAGACCTCGCTCGATGAGTTCAGCAACCCGCGCAAGGCCGGCATCATTGCCGTCGACTTGGACGAGGGCGACATGCTGGTGGGCGCGGCGCTGACCGACGGCCAGCACGACGTGATGCTTTTCTCTGACGGCGGCAAGGCGGTGCGCTTCGACGAAGACGATGTGCGCCCGATGGGCCGCAACGCGCGCGGCGTGCGCGGCATGGCGCTTGACCCCGGCCAACATGTCATTGCCATGCTGGTGGCTGAAGACGAGACGCAAAGCGTGCTCACGGCCATGGTCAACGGCTATGGCAAGCGCACCAACATCACCGAGTACACACGCCATGGCCGCGGCACCAAGGGCATGATCGCGATCCAGCAGACCGAGCGCAATGGCCGCGTCGTAGCCGCCACGTTGGTGCGCCCGGCCGACGAGATCATGCTCATCACCGACAAGGGTGTGCTGGTGCGCACAAGGGTCTCGGAAATTCGCGAACTCGGCCGCGCCACGCAAGGCGTGACCTTGATCGCGCTGGACGATGACTCATCGCTTTCGGGCCTGCAACGCATCGTCGAAAACGACGCGCATGCCGAAGCTGGCGCAGAGGCTGGCGACGGTGATAACTCCCCTGACGGTGATGACGCTGGCGCTGCCGGTGAGGAGAATTCCTGATGCTCACGATCCTCCGTTCCGCTGTGCTTGCGCTGGCCGCAAGCGCGCTGGTCTCAAGCGCTTGGGCCCAAGCGACGCCAGTCTCGCCGGCCAAGAAGGAACTCGTCGCCAAGGTGCTTGAACTTCAACAGTCGGGCATCGACGGCATGGCGCGCAGCATGCTGGAGCAGCCGGCCATGCAGGTCATGCAACAGGTCAACGCCATCCTGGCGCAGCGCGTACCGGCCGACAAGCGCGACGCACTGGCGCGCGAGATCGAAGGCGACATGCGCAAATATGTCAACGAGTCGCTGCCGCTGATGCGTGAGCGCGCGGCCAAGCTCGCACCCACCACCATCGGCGCCGTGCTGGAAGACAAGCTCAGCGAAGACGAGCTCAAGCAAATCGTAGCCATGCTGGAGTCACCCGCCGTGCGCAAGTACCAGAGCTTGCAAGGCGACATGCAGCGCAGCTTTGCAGAAAAGCTCGTGGCCGAAACGCGTCCCACCGTGCAGCCCCGAGTCCAGGCCATGCAGCAGTCCATTGCCAAGCGCTTGGCGCCCTACACCGGTGCGGCCAGTGCGCCGGCCGGCAAGTAAGTCGCGGCACAAGCGAACGCCATGTCTGACGGGAACCCGACCAGCCCCGCGCTGTTGACGCTGCGTGGGCAAATCGACAGCCTGGACAGCGACTTGCTGGCTATGCTCAACCGGCGCGCCGCACTGGCGCTTGAGGTCGGTGAGCTGAAGAAACATGAAGGCTCGGCGGTCTTTCGCCCGGAGCGTGAAGCGCAGGTCATCGACGCGCTCAAAGCGCGCAACCCGGGGCCGCTGCTGTCGCAAAGCGTGGCGCCGATCTGGCGCGAAATCATGTCGGCATGCCGCGCGTTGGAGTCACCCACGCGCATCGCCTACCTCGGCCCCGCCGGCACCTTCAGCGAAGAGGCGGCGCTTGGGTTCTTTGGCTCGTCCATCGTGCGCGTGCCTTGCGCCAACTTCGACGAGGTGCTCAACACCACGCTCTCTGGCGCGGCCGACTTTGGCGTCGTGCCGGTGGAAAACTCCAGCGAAGGTGTCGTCACGCGCGTGCTCGACCTCTTCTTGACGACCCAACTTTTCATCGTCGGTGAAACCAGCCTCTTCGTGCGCCACAACTTGCTGCGCAAGAGCGACGCAATGGCGAACATCTCAGCCGTGTGCGCGCACCCGCAAGCGCTGGCGCAGTGCCATCAGTGGCTGTCCAGCCACCTGCCCAATATTGAGCGCAGGCCTGTGTCCAGCAATGCCGAAGGCGCACGGCTGGCGGGCGCAGACGCCAGCATCGCGGCAATAGCCAGCACGCGCGCGGCCAGTGAGTTCGGCCTGCATGTGCTGGCCCCGGCGATCCAGGACGAAGCCAACAACCGCACGCGTTTTGCGGTGCTCGCGCACCCGCAGCGCCACCCTGCGCCCAAGGCCTCGGGGCATGACTGCACAAGCCTGGTTGTCTCGGTGACCAACCGCCCCGGCGCCGTGCACGACATGCTGGTGCCGCTGAAGACGCATGGGGTGTCGATGACGCGCTTTGAGTCACGCCCCGCACGTTCGGGCCAGTGGGAGTACTACTTCTACATCGACCTGCAAGGCCACCCGGACGAAGCGCCCGTGCAGGCGGCCTTGCACGAGCTGCGCGACGCCTGCGCGTACTTCAAGATCTTGGGCACCGACCCGGTCGACGTGCACTGATGTTCCAACAACTCGGTCTCATCGGCTGCGGAATGATGGGCGGCTCGTTCGCGCTGGCCCTGCGCCGCGCAGGCCTGGTCAAGCGCATCGTGGGCTACAGCAAGTCGCCCTCCACCACCGAGCTGGCGCGGCGTATGGGCGTCATTGACGACGTGGCGGAGTCGGCGCTGCAGGCTGTCTCGGGCGCCGACATCGTGTTGCTGGCCGTGCCGGTGTCGGCCACCGAGGGCACCTTTCGCGCCATCCGCCACCTCGTCGAGCCGAATGTGCTGGTGATGGACGTGGGCAGCACCAAGCGTGATGTCGTCGACGCAGCGCGACGTGCGCTGCGCGAGCGCATCCCCTCGTTCGTGCCCGCCCACCCGATTGCCGGCAAAGAATCGGCCGGCATCCAAAACGCCGACGCGGCACTCTTTGCCGGGCGCCAGGTCATCCTCACACCGTTGCCGCAAACGGCACCTGAGCTGGTGCAACGCGCCACCGACGTCTGGTCGGCCATTGGCGCGCAGGTGTTGAAGATGACGGCCGAGAATCACGACGCGGCGTTTGCCGCCGTCAGCCACCTGCCGCACCTGCTGGCCTTCGCCTACTTCAGCGCCGTCGTGAATCAGCCCGCAGGCAGAGACTTCCTCTCGCTGGCGGGCCCCGGCTTTCGTGACTTCACGCGCATCGCCGCGAGCAGCCCCGAAGTTTGGCGCGACATCCTGGTGGCCAACCGCGAAGAGGTGTTGAAGCAGTCGCAGCAGTTTCGGCACGCGCTTGACGCGCTTGAGTTGGTGATGAAGAGCGGCAATGTCGACGCGCTGGAAGACCTCATCCGCGCGCCTGCCGAAGGCCGCAGCGCATGGCAGATGGGCGCGCCACGCGTGCCCACGCCGCGCTGAGCGCCGGCCGCTGGCGCCGCCTCTTCTCAAGCCCACTCGCGATGTACGACATCCCCTACCTCGACCTGCCGCCACTGCGCACCGCGTCGGGCCGCGTGCGCTTGCCGGGCTCCAAGAGCATCAGCAATCGCGTGCTCTTGTTGGCCGGGTTGGCGCAGGGCACGACAGCCATCCACGACCTTCTCGACTCTGACGACACGCGCGTGATGCTTGAAGCCTTGCGTACGCTGGGCTGCCAGCTCGATCGCCAGGGCACGGTGCTGAACGTCACGGGCATCGGCGGACGCCTGTCGGTGTTTGAAGCCAGCTTCTTCCTCGGCAACGCCGGCACGGCCATGCGCCCCTTGACGGCCGCGCTGGCCGTGCTCGCGGCCACTCAAGGCGGGCGTTTTGAAGTCGCCGGCGTGGCACGCATGCACGAGCGCCCGATCGGCGACCTCGTCAACGCCCTGCGCCCGCTGGGCTGCACTATCGACGAGCTTGGCAACCCGGGCTACCCGCCGCTGCGCTTGTCGGGCCATGCCGGTGCGCGCCTGGCGCTGGCCGCGCCGATCAAGGTGCGCGGTGACGTTTCCAGCCAGTTCCTCACCGCCCTTTTGCTGGCGCTGCCCTTGGTGGCTAACGAGCAAGATGTGGTGATCGAGGTCGACGGTGAACTCATCTCGCGCCCCTACATCGAGATCACGCTCAAGCTGCTGGCGCAATTCGGCATCCGGGTGCAGCGCAGCGACTGGCAGCGCTTTGTCATCCCGGCGGGCAGCCGCTACCAGACACCGGGGCGCATCCACGTCGAAGGTGACGCCTCGTCGGCCTCGTATTTCGTGGCGCTGGGCGCCATCGCCGCAAGCGGTGGCGCGCCGGTGCGCATCGAAGGTGTGGGCACGGATTCGATCCAGGGTGACATCCGCTTCATCGACGCCGCCGAGGCCATGGGTGCGGCCGTGAAGAGCGGCCCAGGCTGGCTGGAAGTGCGCCGTGGCCGCTGGCCGCTTGCGGGCATCACGCTCGACGCGAATCAGATCCCCGACGCCGCCATGACGCTCGCGGTGATGGCGCTTTACGCCGACAGCCCCACACGCATCAGCGGCATCGCCAGCTGGCGCGTCAAAGAAACCGACCGCATCGAGGCCATGGCCGCCGAGCTGCGCAAGCTCGGCGCCACGGTGAGCAGCGGTGACGATTTCATCGAGGTCGCGCCACCCACGCAATGGCGCAGCGCGGCGATCCACACCTACGACGACCACCGCATGGCGATGTGCTTTTCGCTCGCTGCCTTCAGTGCCCTGGCCCCCGCACAGCAGGCCATCAGCTTGCGTGTGCTCGACCCACGCTGCGTGGCCAAGACCTACCCGGACTACTTCGAAGACTTCTTTGGCCTGGCCAGCGCCGACATGCAAGACGTGCCCGTCATCACGATTGACGGCCCCACCGCCTCAGGCAAAGGCACGCTGGCCGCCGCGCTGGCCAAGCGCCTGGGCTACCAGTTGCTGGACTCCGGCGCGCTCTACCGCGCTACGGGGCTGGCGGCCTTGCGCGACGGCGTGGCGCTGGACGACACGGCCGCTTTGGCGCGCACGGCGTCCTTTCTCGACCTGCGCTTCGACGGCGAGCGCGCATGGCTGCGCGGCCAGGACGTAAGCGACGAGCTGCGACTGGAAACCACCGGCGCGCTGGCGTCCAAGGTCTCGGCCCTGCCCGCCGTGCGTGACGCCTTGCACGGCCTGCAACTGTCGTTTCGCCGCGCACCTGGCCTGGTGGCAGACGGTCGCGACATGGGCACCGTGGTCTTCGCCAACGCGCCGCTCAAGGTCTTCCTCACCGCGAGTGCCGGCGAGCGCGCCGAGCGGCGCCATAAGCAATTGATTTCAAAGGGAATTGCGGCTAACATCGCGGCCCTTCGTGCGGACATTGAAGCACGCGATCTGCGGGACAAAACCCGCCTCGCGTCGCCCCTGGTGGCCGCACAAGACGCGCTCCTGCTGGACAACTCGCACTTGAGCATCGAAGAGTCGGTGCAACAGGTGCTTGACTGGTGGGAAGCACGAAGACCTTTCGCCGCCGCGCTTGCCCTCCCCTGACCGTCAGGTCGACCCTTCAGTCGACAAGCGTGTCGAGCATTCGCGTCATTTTTTCAACCCAACCCGCAACTGTTGTTGCACGCATCACCCGGCTCTGCTTTCACTCCTCCGGGTACCAGGAAAAACCATGTCCCAAATGCAAACCACCGTCACATCAATGGGCGGCGCCGATATGTTCGCCGCGATGTTCGAGGAGTCGCTCAAGAGCGCCGACATGCGCGTCGGCGAGGTCATCTCGGCCGAAGTCGTGCGTATCGAGTTCAACCACGTCGTCGTCAATGCTGGCCTGAAGAGCGAAGCCTTCGTTGCGATCGAAGAATTCAAGAACGACCAGGGCGAGCTTGAAGTCCAGGTCGGTGACTTTGTCTCGGTGGCCATCGACGCCATCGAAAACGGCTACGGCGACACCATCCTGTCGCGCGACAAGGCCAAACGTCTAGCCTCGTGGATGTCGCTTGAAAACGCGCTGGAGTCGGGTGAGTTCGTCACCGGCACGGTCAGCGGCAAGGTCAAGGGCGGCCTTACGGTGTTGGTCAACGGCATTCGCGCCTTCCTGCCCGGCAGCCTGCTCGATACGCGCCCGGTGAAGGACATGACGCCCTTCGAAGGCAAGACGATGGAGTTCAAGGTCATCAAGCTCGACTGCAAGCGCAACAACGTCGTGTTGTCGCGCCGCGCGGTGGTCGAGGCTTCGATGGGCGAAGAGCGCTCCAAGCTGCTGAGCACGCTGCGCGAAGGCGCGTTTGTCAACGGCGTGGTCAAGAACATCACCGAATACGGTGCCTTCGTTGACCTGGGCGGTATCGACGGCTTGCTGCACATCACTGACATGGCATGGCGCCGCGTACGTCACCCAAGCGAAGTGGTGACGGCTGGCCAGGAAATCGTGGCCAAGATCCTGAAATTCGACACCGAAAAGAACCGCGTCTCGCTTGGTCTGAAGCAGATGGGCGACGACCCATGGATGGGCGTGAACCGCCGCTATCCACAGACCACCCGTCTGTTTGGCAAGATCACCAACATCGCTGATTACGGCGCATTTGTTGAACTCGAGCCAGGCATCGAAGGCCTGGTCCACGTGTCCGAAATGGACTGGACCAACAAGAACGTGGCCCCGAGCAAACTCGTGGCGCTGGGCGACGAAGTTGAAGTCATGGTCCT
>JANMMH010000565.1:0-1955 GCA_031373055.1 Rubrivivax sp.
GACGTGGGCCGCCAAACAAGGTGTCGCGCCCACCACGCTGACGCCGGGCATGTTTGGCTATTCGCTCTTGCGCATGGCCGACAACCGCGACTTCTTCAACGCCTTGATGGACGAGATGCTGGCCTTTGGCGTGCCCATCGAGGGCCTGCACACAGAGACCGGCCCCGGCGTTTACGAGGTGGCCATCGCCTTTGGCACCGCGCTGGAGCAAGCCGACCGCGCCATCCTCTTCAAGACCGGCGCGCGTGAAATTGGCAAGCGCTTCGGCATCATGCCCAGCTTCATGGCCAAGTGGAATGCGCAGCTGCCCGGCTGCTCGGGGCACATCCACCAGAGCATGTCGGACGGCAAGAACAATCTGTTCTACAGCGCCAAGAACAAGCGCTCGATGTCACCACTTTTCGAGAGTTATCTCGCTGGCCAAGTCGCGTGCCTGATGGAATTCGCGCCGATGTTCTGGCCCACCATCAACAGCTACAAACGCCTGGTCGACGGCTTTTGGGCGCCGGTCAAACCGACCTGGGGCCTGGACAACCGCACGGCGAGCTTTCGCGTCATCGCTGGCAGCCCCAAAGCCACGCGGCTGGAGACACGCTGCCCCGGCGCCGATGTGAACCCCTACCTGGCGATGGCCGCCGTCATCGCTGCCGGCTTGCATGGCGTCGAGAAGGGTTTAAAACTGACGGCGCCGCCCATCACCGGCACCAACCAGGGCAGCGAGCACATCCCGCGCGCACCGCGTTCGCTGGCCGAGACCACGCGCAACTTCCGTGCGTCTGACATCGCCCGCGATTGGCTGGGCGACACCTTCGTCGACCACTTCGCCGCCACGCGCGACTGGGAGTACCGGCAGTGGCAAGACGCGGTGACGGACTGGGAGTTGAAGCGGTACTTTGAGATCATTTGACGCTGCGCGAGTCCGTAAGGCAAAATGTGGATTCGCCTTACAAGGAGCCACCATGGACGACGCCACGCTCACCAGCAAAAGCCAGCTCACCCTGCCCAAAGCCGTGCGTGACGCGATGGGCATCGGCCCCGGCGATCGCATCCGTTTTGTGCCCAGCCTGAATGGCTTTCGCATCATTGCCTTGAAAGGCGACATCACGCGGTTGCACGGCATGTTCAAAGGCCGGCGCACCAAGGCCGTGAGCATCGACGAGATGCACCAAACCGTCGCGGAAGCCGCCGTGCGTCGGTTTGAGCGCAGCAAATGATCGGCGTCGACACCAACGTGCTCGTCAGGTACTTGACGCAGGACGATCCGACGCAATCGCCTCTGGCCACGCGCTTTGTCGAGCACAGCCTGTCGAGCTTGCAGCCTGGCCACGTCTCGCTGGTGGCACTGGCCGAAACGATCTGGGTGCTGCGTGCTCGCTATGGCGCCACCGACGCCGAACTGATCGAGCTCGTGCAACAACTCGCCTCTGACGGCCGCTTCGTCGTGCAAGACCAGCGCGCGGTGTGGCTGGCGCTGGAGGCGGTAGAAGACGATGGTGCCGACCTTCCCGACGCACTGATCGCCTACGTCGACCGCGAGCACGGCTGCTCGCACACTGTCACCTTTGACAAGCGTGCCTCGCGCATCGCGGGCATGACGCTCTTACGCTGAAGGCGCTACTGCCATGACCATCACCCGCTTCACTTTCCCTACCCCCATCCACTTCGGTGCTGGCGCGCGCAAGCTCGTCGCTGCGCACTTGCTCGATCTCGGGCTCAAGCGCCCCTTGATCGTGACCGACAAGGCGCTGGCTGCATTGCCTGTGCTGGCCGAGTTCAAGACCCATCTTCAGGGCCTCAACGTCGCCGTCTTCGGCGGCGTCTTCGGCAACCCCAGCTGCGCGCAGGTGATGCAAGGCGCGGCCGCCTTCAAGGCCCACGAGGCCGACTGCGTGATCGGCTTTGGCGGCGGCGCCGCACTCGACGTGGCCAAGCTCGTGGGCCTGATGGCCACGCAC
>JANMMH010000577.1:0-1623 GCA_031373055.1 Rubrivivax sp.
GGGCTTGCCGGCGAAGGTGCGCGCTTGCTTGGTCGCGAAGTAGTCGCTGCCCGCGGGCTTGGGCGCGAACTCACCACCGTGATGCGGGCGGGGCGCGTGTGTCGCACCATGGCCGGCGTAGGCCGGCTTGGGGCCACTGAAGCCATTCGGGCGGCCAAAGCCGGGCCGGGCACCAGGGCGCTGGCCCGGGCGTGCTTCGAAACGGTTCTCAGTGCGCGGCTCGGGCCGCTTGGGCTCCAGGCCTTCGATCACGGCCGTAGGAATGCGCTGCGTGGTGAAGCGCTGGATGCTGTGCACCATGCCGGAATCACGGCGCTCGGCCAGGGTGACGGCCAGGCCGGTGCGGCCAGCGCGGCCGGTGCGGCCGATGCGGTGCACGTAGTCCTCGGCCTTCATCGGCAGACCGTAGTTGATGACGTGGCTGATGGTGGGCACGTCGATGCCACGCGCGGCCACGTCGGTGGCCACCAGCACACGCAGATGCTGCGAGCGCAGGCCTTGCAGCACGCGGTTGCGCCGGCCTTGCGGCATGCCACCATGCAGCGACGCCACCGAGTGGCCCATCTCGTGCAGGCGGTCGGCCAACCAGTCGGCGTCGCGCTGCGTGCTGGTGAAGACCAGCGCTTGTTCGACACTGCGCTCGGTCAGGATGTGGTCGAGCAGCGCGTTCTTGTGCGTCAGGTCGTCAGCCCAGTGCAGGCGCTGTTCGATGTCGCTGTGCGTGGCCGTGTGGTTGGCCACGTCGATGCGCAGCGGGTCGCGTGTGAGTTCACGCGCCAGGCCGCCGACGTTGCCGCCAAAGGTGGCACTGAACATCAGCGTCTGGCGCGTCGCGGGCATGGCCGCGGCGATGTGCTGGATGTCTTCGATGAAGCCCATGTCGAGCATGCGGTCGGCTTCGTCGAGCACCAGCACCTCAAGGTTGCTCAGCACCGCGCGGCCCGAGCCCATGTGGTCGATCAAACGGCCGGGCGTGGCGATGAGGATGTCCAGCGGGCCACGCAGAGCCTTCAGCTGCGCCGCGTAGGGCACGCCGCCGACGATGGTGGCCACGCGCAGACCTTGCACGTGGCGGCCGTAGGTCGACGCGGCTTTGGCGACTTGCATGGCCAGTTCACGCGTGGGGCACAGCACCAGCACGCGCGGGCCGCTGACGGCGCCCTTTTCGCGCTTGACGCCGCTGGCTTGGGCGGCTTCACGGGCAGCGATCACGCGTGTCAATGCGGGCAGGATGAAGGCGGCGGTCTTGCCGCTGCCGGTCTTGGCCGACACCATCAGGTCGCGGCCTTCAATGCCGGCGGGGATGGCTTGCGTCTGCACCGCAGTGGCCTCGGTATAGCCGCTGTCTTTGAGGGCTTGATGCAACGCGCTGTGCAGGCCCAGGGATTCGAAACTCATTTTCTCTACCTTCAACGTATCAACGCGCTACGGTCAGGCTTTGGCCCGAGCACAAGCACGCCGGCGGTGAACCCGAAAGGGCACCGTCAGGGACAAGTCGCATTAATTCGAGATGCACCACGTGAGGACCGTTTTGGCCAACACATGCGCTCGCAGATCAGGGCGACGGCATCGCCGCCGACCACTGTTGCGTTGCACGGCGGGGCCGTGTCTCGCGGCTGGTGA
>JANMMH010000112.1:0-11283 GCA_031373055.1 Rubrivivax sp.
CGCCGTCAGGAGAGAGCCGCCCCGTGCGGCCGCCGAAGGCGCAGAGGTTTGGCTACACACCAGGCCTCGAACGCTCAGGCAAAAGGACTGACTTTCTTCCTCACTGGAGAGAGGCCACTGCTACGGCAGAAGTGGCCCACCGAAGGGGCAAAGCACGCCGGTCCGGCCAGGATGGGGGCGCTGCTGAATCTCTCAGGTAAAGCGGACAGCGAGGGCCCGGTACACCGCATGGCGGTGGACGCTGTGATGCCCTCGAAGGATGCCCGCCATGTCTGACGCCACTGCCTCTGCGACTGCGACCCCCGTCGCCCCACTGCTGCGCACGCCCCTGTACGACTTGCACGTGAAGCTGGGCGCGCGCATGGTGCCCTTCGCCGGCTACGCCATGCCAGTGAACTACCCCGGCGGGGTGATCAAAGAGCACCAGCATTGCCGCGAGGCGGCCGCGCTGTTTGACGTTTCGCACATGGGCCAGTTAAAGCTGGTGGGGCCTGACAGCGCCATGGCGCTGGAAAAGCTGGTGCCGATGGACCTTATCGGCTTGGGCCAGAGCCGCCAGCGCTACGCCTTGTTCACCAACCCTTCGGGCGGGATCCTGGACGACTTGATGGTCGTGCGGCCTGACGCTGCCGCGCATGCGGGCTTTGGCGACCTCTTCCTCATCGTCAACGCGTCCCGTAAACACGCCGACCACATGCATCTGGCGACGCACCTGGGCCACCTGTGCCAGGTCACCGCCATGCCCGAGCGTGCGCTGCTGGCGCTGCAAGGGCCCTACGCCGTAGCGGCGCTCAGCCGGCTCAACGCTGGCGTGGCCGCACTCACCTTCATGGGCGGCGGCGTGTTCACGTTGAACGGCGCCAGCTGCTTCGTCACGCGCTCGGGCTACACCGGCGAAGACGGCTTCGAGATTTCGGTCGCCAACGCTGAGGCGACCGCGTTGGCCGAGGCCTTGCTCGCGCAGCCCGAGGTCAAGCCCGCCGGGCTAGGCGCACGCGACACGCTGCGTCTGGAAGCCGGCCTGTGCCTGTATGGCCACGACATCAGCGAAACCACCTCGCCGGTGGAAGCCGCGCTGACCTGGGCCATCCAGAAAGTGCGCCGCCCGGGAGGCGCGCGTGCCGGTGGCTACCCGGGCGCCACCACGATCGAGAAACAACTCGCCGGCCACGCGCCCAGCAAGCGCGTTGGCCTGGTCGGCCTGGAACGCGTGCCGGTGCGTGAAGGCACGCCTATTTTTGACGCGCATGGCGCCAAGCTCGGTGTCGTCACCAGCGGCACGCTGGCGCCCACCGTCAACCAGCCCATCGCCATGGCCTACCTGGCCAACAACCACGCGTTGCCGCATCACGAGGTGTACGCCGAAGTGCGTGGCAAGCGGCTGCCCATGCGCGTGACCGCTATGCCCTTCACCCCGCACCGCTACAAGCGCTGAGTTCAGCGCTAACTTCACCGCTAACTCTTTAGATACGGAGACAAACAGCATGACCACCATGTACACCCCCGAGCACGAATGGATCAACATCGAAGACCACGAGGCCGCTGTCGTCGGCATCACGCTGCACGCGCAAGAAGCGCTGGGCGATGTGGTGTTTGTTGACCTGCCCGAGGTTGGCCGCACCTACAAACGCGGCGACGTCGCCGGGGTTGTTGAGTCGGTCAAGGCCGCGTCCGACCTCTTCATGCCGGTAGAGGGTGAAGTGGTGGAAGTCAACGAAGAACTCCGCGCCGACCCCGCGCTGGCGAACCGCGACCCGATGGGCAATGGCTGGTTCTTCAAGGTCCACGTCACGCACATGCAGCACTTTGAAGAGCTGATGGACGCGCCGGCTTACGACGCGCTGTTGAAGAAACTCTGAGCCCGCCATGTTGATGACTGCCCTGACGCCACTTGGCGAGCTCGAGAACGCCAGCGAATTCCACGCCCGCCACATCGGGCCGTTTCTTGACGACGAAGCGCACATGCTCTCGGTCATCGGTGCTGCCTCGCGCCGCGCCTTGATTGAAGCCATCGTGCCGCGCAGCATCGCGCGCAGTGCGCCGATGCAACTGCCGCCGCCGGTGAGCGAAGCGCAAGCGCTGGCCGAGATCAAGGCCCTGGCCGCGCGCAACAAGGTGCTCAAGAGCTTCATCGGCCAGGGCTACCACGGCACGCACACGCCCGGCGTTATTTTGCGCAACGTCCTTGAGAACCCGGCCTGGTATACGGCCTACACGCCCTACCAGGCGGAGATCTCGCAAGGCCGTATGGAAGCGCTGGTGAACTTCCAGACCATCGTCTGTGACTTGACGGGCATGGCGATTGCCAACGCCAGCATGCTTGACGAAGCCACCGCCGCCGCCGAGGCGATGACGCTGGCCAAACGCAGCGTGAAAAGCAAGAGCGACACCTTCGTGGTGGCCGGCGACTGCCACCTGCAAACCATCGAGGTGATCCAGACACGCGCCGCGCCGCTGGGCCTGAAAGTGGTGTTGGCCAACTCGGCTGCCGAGTGGGACACGCTCATCGATGGCGGCGACTACTTTGCCGTGCTCGTGCAACTGCCCACCACCGACGGCAGCATTCACGACCTGCGCCTCGACGCCGCGCGCATTCACGCGCACCAGGCCGCCTTCATCATCGCCGCCGACCTGCTGGCGCTGACACTGATCACACCGCCCGGTGAACTGGGCGCTGACATCGCACTCGGGAACACGCAACGCTTTGGCGTGCCCATGGGCGCGGGCGGGCCGCATGCCGCGTACCTGGCCTGCCGCGACGACTACAAGCGCAGCCTGCCCGGCCGCCTCGTCGGCGTCAGCATCGACACGCATGGCGCGCCGGCCTACCGGCTTTCGCTGCAAACCCGCGAGCAGCACATCCGCCGCGAGAAGGCCACCAGCAACATCTGCACGGCGCAGGTGCTGTTGGCCGTCATCGCCAGCATGTACGCCGTGTACCACGGGCCCGCCGGCTTGAAGCGCATCGCGATGCGCGTGGCCAGCTACACCGCCGCGCTGGCCCAGGGCCTGCGCGACATGGGCGTGGCCATTCGCAGCCAGACCGCCTTTGATGCGATCGTGATCGACACCGGCGCGGCCACCGCCGAGATTAGCGCGCGCGCGGTGGCGGCGGGCATGAACCTGCGGCGCTTTCGCGAGTGGGGCGACACCATGCTGGGCATCGCGCTGGACGAGACCACCACACGTGACGACCTGCGCGCACTGTGGGCCGTATTCGCCAAGCCCGGCCAGGCGCTGCCCGATCTGTCGGCGTTCGAGCGAGGCATCGAGCCGATGATCCCGCCCGCGCTGCGGCGTACGTCGAGCTTCCTCACGCACCCCGTCTTCAACAGCCACCACAGCGAGACGGAAATGCTGCGCTATATCCGCAGCCTCTCGGACAAAGACCTGGCGCTGGATCGCAGCATGATCCCGCTGGGCAGCTGCACCATGAAGCTCAACGCCACGAGCGAAATGATCCCCATCACCTGGCCCGAGTTTGCGCAGATGCACCCCTTTGCGCCGCACGATCAACTCGAAGGTTATTGGGCCCTGAACGACCAGCTCTGCGCTTGGCTGTGCCAGGCCACGGGTTACGCCGGTGTGAGCCTGCAGCCCAACGCCGGCTCGCAGGGCGAATACGCGGGCTTGCTCATCATCCACGCCTACCACCGGTCGCGCGGCGAGGGCCACCGCGACATCTGCCTGATCCCCGAGTCGGCCCACGGCACCAACCCCGCCAGCGCGCAGATGGCCGGCATGCAGGTGGTGGTGGTGAAGTGCGACGCCATGGGCAACGTTGACATGGACGACCTGCAAGCCAAGTGCGAAACGCACAGCGCGAACCTGAGCGCGGTGATGATCACCTACCCCAGCACGCATGGCGTGTTCGAGGTGCGTGTCAAAGAGCTTTGCGCGTTAGTTCACAAGCACGGCGGGCGCGTCTATGTGGACGGCGCGAACATGAACGCGCTGGTGGGTGTGGCCGCACCCGGTGAGTTTGGTGGTGACGTGAGCCACTTGAACCTGCACAAGACTTTCTGCATCCCGCACGGCGGCGGCGGCCCCGGCGTGGGGCCGGTGGCGGTGGTGGCCGACTTGGTGCCCTTCTTGCCCGCGCACCGCACGGCGGGTATGGGCGGTGCGCAGTCGGTGGGTGCCGTGAGCGCAGCGCCGCTGGGCAACGCCGCCGTGCTGCCCATCAGCTGGATGTACTGTCGCATGATGGGCGCGGAAGGCCTGCGCAGCGCCACCGAGGTGGCCATCCTCAGCGCCAACTACATCGCCGCCAGGCTGTGTGAGCACTACCCCGTGCTCTACAGCGGTGGTGACGCCGCGCTCAAGGGCGGTGGCGTGGCACACGAGTGCATCCTCGACGTGCGCGGCCTGCAAAAGACCAGCGGCGTGGGCGCTGAAGACGTTGCCAAGCGGCTCATCGACTACGGCTTTCATGCGCCGACCTTGAGCTTCCCCGTCGCCGGCACCCTAATGGTCGAGCCCACCGAGAGCGAGCCGCTGGTGGAGATTGAGCGCTTCATCAACGCCATGATCGCCATCCGCCACGAGATCGCCCTCATCGAAGCCGGCACGTGGCCCAAGGACGACAACCCGCTGAAAAACGCGCCGCACACGGCCGCCGCACTGCTCAAAACCGAGTGGCCGCACCCCTACAGCCGCGAGCAGGCCGCCTACCCGGTGGCCGCGCTGCGCAGGCAGAAGTACTGGAGCCCGGTCGGGCGGGTCGACAACGTGCATGGCGACCGCAATTTGTTCTGCAGTTGCGTGCCGACGAGCGCCTTTGAGTGACTCGTCGACAATCTTGTCACACGCATTGCGAACTGACATGAAGTCGCTTTTCTGACAGAATTTGTCTCGGCGACGGACATCAACCAAGGAGCGTCACATGCTTTCAACGCGAATGACCAAAGAGGGCCGCGTCTTGATTCCTGCCGCGATTCGCAAATCCTTGGGCCTAAAGCCCGACGAAGCGTTGGGTGTCTACGAGCTCAATGGCGAGATCCGTTTGATATCGCGAATGCAGGCCATTCGCCGCGCGCAAGCGCTCGCCGCTAAGTACATCCGCCCAGGCGAAAGCGTGGTCGATGAGTTCATTCGCGAGCGCCGCGAAGAGGCGGCGCGCGAGTGAAGGTTTTTGACAGCTCTGCCGTACTGGCCATTATTTTTCGCGAGCCTGGCGCGGAAGAAGCGGCGCGGCTTGTCGAAGAAGGCGATGGTGTCATCAGCAGCGTCAATCACTCCGAGATCATCTCGAAGCTTTTGGATCGAAAGCTCAAGCCCGCCGACATCGCGGAAATATGCGACGGCTTTCCGATCGAGATCGTGCCCTTCACGCTTGAACACGCTCGTATCGCCGGCCAACTGCGCGACACCACACGATCGGTGGGTTTGTCATTGGGTGACCGCTGTTGTTTGGCCTTGGCGCGGTCGCTGCAGGGCGCCACCGTGATCACCACCGACAAGGTTTGGAAAACCTTGAAGGCGTTTGACGTGCGCCTGATCCGTTGAACACACCGCCATGGCCGTCTCCGTCTTCGACCTCTTCAAAATCGGCATCGGCCCGAGCAGCAGCCACACCGTGGGCCCCATGCGCGCGGCGCGGCTCTTTGTCGCGCGGCTCGCGCACGATGGGCAGCTGGCGCAAATCGCCCGCGTGTGGGGCGGCCTCTACGGGTCCCTGGGCGCCACAGGCAAGGGCCACGGCAGCGACAAGGCCGTACTCCTGGGCCTGGCCGGACACGAGCCCGACACCGTAGACGCCGACGCCGTGCCGCAGCTCTTGCAGGCCATGCGCGACGATGGCCACATCAACCTGCTGGGCCAGCACCGCGTGGCCTTCAACGAACGCGAGGACCTGACATTCTTTCGTCGCGAAAGCCTGCCCCTGCACGCCAACGGCATGCGCTTCACAGCCTTCAACGCTAACGGCCAAGAGGTGGTGCAGCGCACCTACTACTCGGTGGGTGGCGGCTTCGTCATCAGCGACGAAGCAGCGGCCGACGGCAGCAAGCACAAGGTCATCGCACCCGACACCACCGTGCTGCCCCTGCCCTTTCACAGCGGCGACGAGCTTTTGCAGATCACGCAGCGCCTTGGCATCCCCATCCACGAGGTGATGCGGCGCAACGAACGCCATTGGCGCGACGACGCCGCTACAGATGCGGGCCTCCTGAAGATCTGGGCAGTGATGCAGCAATGCGTCGAGCGCGGTTGCCGCACGGACGGCGTGCTGCCCGGCGGCTTCAAGGTGCGCCGCCGCGCCAAGGCTTTGCGTGAAGCCTTGGTGGCGCATCCCGAGCAAGCCTTGAGCGACCCGCTGCAGGTGCTCGACTGGGTCAACCTCTACGCGCTGGCGGTGAACGAAGAAAACGCCGCCGGTGGCCGCGTCGTCACCGCCCCCACCAACGGCGCGGCCGGCATCATCCCCGCCGTGCTGCACTACTATGCACGCTTCGTACCGGGTGCCAGTGACTCAGGCGTTATCAACTTCTTGCTGACTGCCGCTGCCATTGGCCTGCTGTACAAAGAAAACGCCAGCATCTCAGGCGCCGAGGTCGGCTGCCAGGGCGAAGTGGGCGTGGCGTGCAGCATGGCCGCCGCGGCGCTGTGCGAGGTGATGGGCGGCACGCCCGAGCAAACCGAGAACGCCGCCGAGATCGGCATGGAGCATCACCTGGGCCTCACCTGCGACCCCGTGGGCGGGCTGGTGCAGATTCCCTGTATCGAGCGTAACGCCATCGCAAGCGTCAAAGCCATCAACGCCGCGCGCATGGCACTGCGCGGCGACGGCACGCACCACGTGAGCCTGGACAAGGTCATCAAGACCATGCGCGAAACCGGCGCCGACATGATGACCAAGTACAAGGAAACCGCGCGCGGCGGGCTGGCGGTGAACATCGTCGAGTGTTAACACGGCGGCAGGTTCAATCCATCAGCAATGAACAGGCATCGCGAATGACGTCGGCAATGGCCTGGCAGTCGGCCTGCGTCAGCGTGAGTGGCAACCGCATGTCGCACAGACCACCCAGCACACGCTCGGCGTTAGGCAGCGACTGCAGCTGTGACGACGCCTGGCCGAAGTAGCGCCAATGCGTCCACACGCTGGTGAAGCCCACAGGCTCGTCGGCGCCAAACCACTTGATGTGCACGCCGCACTCGGCGCACGCTGCAATGACCTGGGCGATCTGTGTGCGTGAGCAGTCGAGCAGCGAAAACTGGATCGAGCTGGCCACAAACTGCTCGTCCGCAGGACGATGCGGCAGGCGCAGCCGCGGCGTGCCGTTCAAGGCCGACGCCACCCAGCCGTAGCGCTGGTTCCAGCGCCGGCAACGCTCGGCCAGCACCGCGCCGAGCTGCGGCCGCACGATGGCGGCCGCCAGGTTGCTCATACGCATGCTGAAGTTCGGCGTCACGTACGTCCAGCGCTCGAAGACCTCGTCGCCTGGCCGCGCCAGATGCGAGCGGTAGAGCATGTAGCTGCCCGACAAGAGAATGGCCTGCGCGGCGATGTCTTCATCGTCGGTGACGAGCAAGCCGCCTTCGCCGGCATTCGCGTGTTTATAGCTTTGCAGGCTGAAGCAGCCGGCGCGGCCCCAGGTGCCAGTGGGCTTGCCGGCCCAACTTGCGCCCATGGTGTGCGCGCAGTCTTCAATGACCTGCACGCCGTGGCGCTGGCAAATGGCCATGAGCGCAGGCATGTCGCAGATGTGGCCGCGCATGTGCGACAAGAGCAGTGTCTTGGCGCCGCTGGTGTGCGCTTTGGCGTCGAGGTCGGCGAGGTCGATGGTGTAGTCGTCGCTCACGTCTACCAGCACCGGGCGCGCGCCGGCGTGGGCAATGGCGCCGGGCACGGGTGCCAGCGTGAAGCAGTTGGAGAGCACGGCGTCACCCGGCCTCACGCCCGCCGCCTTCAAGGCCACGAACATCGCCCCACCGCAGGAGTTCATCGCCACGCAGTAGCGGGCACCAAGCTCGCGCGCGAACTCGGCTTCCAGCGACGAGACCTCGCTGGGCTTGGCGCCCACTTCGCCGTAGCGGTGCAACTTGCCGCTGGCCATCAGCGCCAGCGCGGCTTCGACACCGGCGGCCGGGATGGGCTCCTGCTGTGTCAGGTCGAGCGCCAGGCTCAGGGGTTCATGCATGGCGTGTGCGTGGTATTTAGATGTTAGCTGCGGTGGCCGTCCAGCGTGCCGAGGTCGAACGTTTCCTCGGGGTAGTACTTGTGCAGCCTAACGTCACCCGTACGCGCATGGCCTTCCATGCCTTCCAGGCGCGAGATGCGCGCGGCCACCTGGCCCACGGTGCGTGAGGCGTCGCGTGTCAGGCGCTGCCACGTGACCGTCTTGATGAACTTGCCCACACTCAGGCCACCGGTGTAGCGCGCCGCGCCGCGCGTGGGCAGGATGTGATTCGGGCCGCTGCACTTGTCGCCATACGCGACAGTAGTTTCTTCGCCGAGGAAGAGCGAGCCGTAGTTGGTGAGACTCGCCAGCCACCAGTCAAGGTCAGCGGCCATGACCTGCAAATGTTCGCTGGCGTACTTGTCGCTGACTTGCACGATCTCTTCGCGCGTCTCGCACAGCACCACCTCGGCATAGTCGCGCCAGGCCGCCGTAGCGGCCTTGCGCGCCAGTTCGGGCAGCGCCGCGATCACGCCCGGCGCTAGCCGCAGCACCTCTTCACCAAGCTTGCGCGAGGTGGTGAAGAGCCACACCGGCGAGTCGGGGCCATGTTCGGCCTGGCCGATGAGGTCGGCGATCACGACCTCGGGGTCGGCGCTGTCGTCGGCAATCACCGCCGATTCGGTGGGGCCCGCCACGAGGTCGATGCCGACCCGGCCAAAGAGCATGCGCTTGGCTTCGGCCACGAAGCGGTTGCCAGGGCCGACGATGATGTCGGCCTCATGCCCGCTGAAGGCGCCGTAGGCCAGGGCCGCCACCGCCTGCACGCCGCCCAGCGCCAGCACCGTGTGCGCGCCGCACAGTTGCATGGCGTAGAGGATGCCGGGGTGCACGCCGTGCTCGTTCGTGGCCGGTGAGGTGGCCACGATGTGTTTGACGCCGGCCACCTGCGCCGTGCCCACGCTCATCACCGCGCTCGCGGCATGCGCGTAGCGCCCGCCGGGCACATAGCAGCCGGCGGTGTTGCAAGGTATCAAACGCTGGCCGGTTAGGAGGCCAGGCAAGAGTTCAGCGGTGAACTCCTGCATCGACGCACGCTGGCGCCGCGCAAAGTCCTGCACGCGGTCGCGCGCAAAGCGGATGTCGTCTTTGATGCCGGGGGTCAGGGCCTTTTCGGCCGCCGCGAAGTGCGCCTCACCCAGCACGATGTCGCCGCTGTAGCCGTCAAGGTCGCGTGCATAGCGGCGCACGGCCTCTTCGCCACCGCTCTTGATTTCGGCAAGCATGGTGCGCACCGTCTCTGCGGTGGCGGTGTCGATGGCCTGAACCGGTGGGTTGGCTTTTTTCAGGTAGTGGATGGCCATGGGCGCCTCATTGATGGTTGCGGCAGGCGCCTAGTTGCTGCGGTTCGCGAACGCCTTGAGCACCGGGTCGCGGTCGACCAACTTCAAGTACTCGTCGGTGACGTAGGTCTTCGGATCAGGCAGCGCTTCATCAGCACGAAGCGAGCCGACTTCCTTCATGAAGACGGCAATCGTGTTCATCGTGGTCTCTGCCTTCGAGGCCTGCGCGCCGCGGCCGAACATCGCCAGGTGGCTGGCTAGGTCGTACATCGGGCGCACCTCGAACTCTTTGTTCATCGCGGCTTCAGAGATGTTCACGCCGCCAGCGTCGTAGTGCCGCTTCATCACCGCCACCGCAGCCTTGCGATCGGCGGCCATGACGCGCTGCGCGCGCAGGTAGACGGCCAGGAAGCGCGCCACGAGTTGGGGGTTCTCCTTGGCCCAGTCGGCGCGCACGACCATGTTGCCGGGGATCACGACGCCAGCGTCCTTGCCCGAACACAGCAGCTTGGCGCCGGCCTTTTCTTCGACGGTGTAGGTGTTGGGGGCCCACAAGCCGCCGACGTCGGCGCTGCCCGAGCTCATGGCGGCAATGATTTCGGCCTGGCCCATGGAGCGCACGGTCACGTCACCCTTGGCCAGCCCGAACTTCTGCATGCACGCACGCGCGGCCAGGTCAACCGTGGAGTTGCCGGTCAGGAACACGGTGCAGCCCTTGTGCGAGGCCGGCGTCTTGATGAGCGCGTCGGCATTCGGGCCACGCACATACAGCGCGTTCGTCGCCGACTGGTCGTCGCTGAAGGCAATGGTGTGCAGGTTGAAGCGCGCTGCACCCAGCACCGCCGGCACGGCGCCGGTGTAGCCCACGTCCCAGCTCTTGTTGGCGGCGATCTGCGGTGCGCCGGCGGGGAAGTTGGTGATGGTGACTTTCAGGCCGACTTCTTTCCACCAACCCTTTTCTTCGGCCAAGGTGAAGGGCACCGAGCCCAGCAACGCGGGCTGCGAGCTGATGCGCACTTCCTTGAGTTCTTGGGCCTGGCTCGGCGCGGCAGACAGGGCCACGAGGGTGGCCGCCAAGGCGGTACGGAATAGGGTCTTCATGGTGCTAACTCCTGTGAGGTGTTGACAAAAATCAGGCACGGGCGGCGCCGGCTTTAATGGTCACCCGGCCCATGCTGCTCGCGCAGCAAGCGCCAGATACGCGTGCGCAGATGCACAAACGATTCGAGATCCATCACGTCTTCGATGCGCTCGTACTTCTGCCATTCGTCGGCGTCGCGCACGGGCTTGACGTCGATGAGTTCTTTGATCGTTCCGGGCCGGCGCGACATCACCACCACGCGGTCGGCGAGGTACACCGCCTCTTCCACGGCGTGGGTGATGAACATCACCGTGCGCGGGTTGGCGCGGCCCACGCGCAAGAGCTCTTCTTGCATCACCGTGCGCGTTTGCGCGTCCAGGGCGCCGAAGGGCTCGTCCATCAACAGCACGTCGGGGTTGAGCACATACGCACGCGCAATCGCCACACGCTGCTGCATGCCGCCCGAGAGCTGGTGCGGGTAGGCCGACTCGTAGCCTTCCAGGTTCATGAGCTTCAGGTTGGTGGCGATGCGCTCGGCCGCTTCGTCGCGCCCGACACCCAGCGAGCGCAGGCCAAACTGGATGTTCTCTTGCACCGTCTTCCACGGGAAAAGCGCAAAGGCCTGGAACACCACCGCGCGGTCGGGGCCGGGCTGTTTGACGACCTTACCGCCCACCGTGACTTGGCCAGAGCTGGGGAATTCCAGCCCCGCGGCCATGCGCATGCAGGTCGTCTTGCC
>JANMMH010000585.1:0-1819 GCA_031373055.1 Rubrivivax sp.
CCAGCGCCAGCGGCAGCATGAACTTCCACGCGAAGGCCAACAGCTGGTCGTAGCGAAAGCGCGGCAGCGACCAGCGCACGAGGATCTGAAAACTGCACACCAGCATGATCTTGATCAGGAAGACCAGCAGCTGCGTGAGCACCACCGCGCCGTGGCTCATGGCCCAGGTGCTGCCACCGGGCCAGGCAAAGCCGGCGTCGTTCATGTAGGGCAGGTTGTAGCCACCCAGGAAAAGCGTGGTGAAGAGTGCGCCGATGATGGCGATCTGGATGAACTCGGCGAACATGAAGAGGCCCATCTTCATGGCGCTGTACTCGGTGTAATAACCGGCAATGAGCTCTGACTCAGCCTCAGGCAAGTCGAACGGAATGCGTTTGTTTTCGGCGATCGCAGCCGTCAAGAAAAGCACAGCGGCAAAGGGCTGCATGACGATGCCCCAGGCCGGCAGCGCGCCCCACAGCAGCAGCGACTGCTGGCGCACGATGTCGCCCAGGTCTAGCGTGCCGTAGACAAGGATGAGCCCCAGCACGGTGAGACCCAGCACGAGCTCGTAGGCCACCATCTGCGAGCCCGCGCGCACCGCGCCGAGCAGCGAAAACTTGTTCGCCGACGACCAGCCGGCAAGCATGGTGCCGATGACCGTCAAGCCACCGAAGGCGAAGACGATGAGCAGGCCGGCGTCGAGCTGGGCAATCTGCATCGGGTAGCTGCGCTGGCCAAACCAGTCGGCGAGCCCCGGGAACAAATCAGCGAAAAGGCGACCCGGCTCTAACACCCCACCGAAGGGGATGACGGCAAAGACCAGCAGCACCGGGCAGAACACCACCCAGGGTGCGAGCGTGTAGGCCAGACTGTCGTACGTGCGCGGCTTGAAGTCTTCCTTGACGAGCATCTTCAGCCCGTCGGCGATGCCGTGAAAGAGCCCGAGCCAGATCAGCTTGACCTTTGTGAAGGGGATGCGCACATAGGCGCGGTTGGCGCCGATGCGGTCGGACATCACGGCGGCTTGTTTACGCTCGACCCAGGTCAGCAAGGTGCCGAAGGTCATCAGCATGCCGATGGCGTAGGCGATGAAGACGAGCGTCACGACGAGGTCTTGCGTCACACCGAAGCCTCCTGCGGCGCGAGTGCCAACGCGTCGAAGAGCGCGCTCGCGTCGACCACACCGGCGGGCTTGGGGAAGCAAGCTGTGAAGGCGCCCACGAGCCCATCGACATTGGTGTAGTGGCCGCCGCGCTCGGTCATCACGCTGGTCGCGATGAAGACATCAGCGCGTGCGTTGTCGCTGTGCTGCCAGCTGTTGAGGTAGATCACCGCAGCCTTGGGTGGCAGCCGGGTGAGATCACAGCCTTCACCCCACACCAGCACCAGCGCCGTCTCCTCGGGCAAGGCCGCGTGCAGCCCGGCGGGCAAGAGCGGCAGCGGCGCGAAGAGCGCACGCGCTGCGGCACCGTTGGGGTTCTTGTCGCTGTGGATGAGCAAGGCGTCTTCGATGATCTCGCCCGCTTGCGCCCAGCGGTCGGCTTTGACATAACAACTAAAACGTGCTGACAGCGTCCGGGCAAAAGCCGCCAGCTCTTCGTTGCTGGCCCAGCTTGACACCAGCGCCACCGCCGGCCCGGCATTGGCGATCAAGGTGCGTGCAGCGTCGACGGCCCGCTCCAGGCTCACAGGCTGACCCTTGAGCATGGCGTGCAGCGCGCGTGGGCGCTCCAGCGTGCGCGCCAGGTCGCGCCCCGTGTTGCAGATCCACGGGCCGTTGATCGCGGCGTTTTCGCGTGGCGTGACACGCTCGATGCGGCGGTTACGTTCAGCGTCC
>JANMMH010000063.1:0-5181 GCA_031373055.1 Rubrivivax sp.
GGCACCGAGCAAGGCTTCACCGAGCCGCGAGCATCGATGTTCGCCGCCGGCCATGGCGCGAAAGGGCGCGACCACTTCGACACCAGCGCGCCGCTGTACCGTTACCTCAAAGCGGCCACTGCGCTGCGCAGCCAGCACCGCGTGCTCTCACGTGGCGCGCCGCGTGTCTTGCACCACAGCGCGGCCGGCCCCGGCGCGCTGGCGTGGTTGATGCAAGGCGGCGGTGAGCGAGAACAGCTGCTGGTGGCCTTCAACACCGCCGACCACGAAGTCTTGGCCGACAACCTCGACTTGCCTTCTGGCGCGGTGCTGGAGCCGCTCTTCGCCATCGACGGTGGGGCGCCCAAGCTAATGGTTGAAAGGAGCGGCGCTTTGAGCTTCACCATGCTGGCAAAGAGCGGCTGGGTCTGGCGCGTTTCCTTGGGTGGTTCGGCGGCCACGGCGACGGCCGGCGCAGCAGCCGCCGTGGTGAGCCGGCCCGCAATCGACACGCCGCCCACGAACCAATTCCGTGGCGACTTTCAGCTCAGCGGCCGCGCGCTGGGTGCGCGCAGCCTGCGCCTCGTCACCGACGGTCGCTGGCACGAAGCACAAGCGCTCACCCCCGGTCCCGACGGCCGTTGGCAAGCCAGCGTCGACACCAGCGCGATGGTCGACCCACTCATCGGCCACCGCGTCGTGGCCTGGGCCGATGGCGTGGCCTCGCCCGCGCTGGCCTTCACCGTGAAGCGCGAGTGGGCGCTGCTGGCCGACGTGGAAGACCCTGCCGGCGACGACCACGGCCCGGTGGGCCGCTACGTCTACCCGCTGGACCCGAGCTGGGGGCCCAAACGCCAGCTCGACATCCGCCGCACCAAGGTCTCGGGCTCGGGCGGCGCCTTGCGCATCGACATGACGATGAACGCCGTCACCCGTTCATGGAACCCGGCCAACGGCTTCGACCACGTGGCCTTCACCGTCTTCATCGAAGTGCCCGGCCGAGACGGCGGTGTGAGCGTGATGCCACGCCAGAACGCGAGCTTGCCGGCGGGCATGCGCTGGCACTACCGGCTGCGTGCACATGGCTGGTCCAACGCGCTGTTTTCCTCAGCCGGTGCGACGGCTAACGGCGAAGGTGTGGTGACCAGCCCTGGCGCCACGATCGACACCGATGTCGCCAGCGGACGCATCAGCTTCACCCTGCCCGCCGCCGCACTCGGCGGCCTGAAGTCGCTGAAGGGCGTGAAGGTGTACGTCACGACCTGGGACTACGACGGCGGCTACCGCGAGCTTGCGCAAGAGCCGCAGCGCGCCGTGTTCGGCGGCGGCCGTGGCGCGAGTGATGCGCTGGTGATGGACGACACGGTGGTGATCACGCTGCCTTGAAGCGCCCTCCCCCTGCCAGGGGGAGGGCGTTAAGCCTTCGCCGCCACCACCGGCGCCGCGCCGCCCAAGTGCATGCCCGAATCCAACAAGATCAGCTCGCCCGTCACCGTGCGTGCGCCGTGCACCAGCCAGATCACGGCTTCGGCCACGTCTTCGGCGCTGCACGCCCGCCCCAGCGGCACGGTGCGTTCGTACTGTGCCTTCAGCTTCTCGGCGTTCTCCGCGCCAATGCCGTCGACAAACCAGCGGGTGGTGATGAGCCCCGGGCACACGGCGTTGACGCGGATGTCCGGCGCCAGGCTGCGCGCCAGGTGCAGCGTCAGCGCGTTGACGGCACCTTTGCTGGCGATGTAGGGCACCGACGAGCCGATGCCCAAAGCGCCGGCGATCGACGAGACGTTGACGATGGCGCCTTGGCTCGCCTTCAAATGCGCGACACAGGCACGCACCATCTGGAAGGTACCGAGCACGTTCACGCCCATGATGTTCTGGAACACAGCCGCGTCCAGTACGTCCCAATTGGCCGAGCCGCTGAAGGTGGTGACGCCGGCGTTGTTGACCAGCGCGTCGATGCGCCGCCAGCGCGCGATGGCCGCGTCACTCATGGCGCGGCAGTCGGCGTCGACGGCAACATCACCACGCATCAGCAGCACGTCGGCACCCGCCTCGCGGCAGGCGGCGGCTGACGCCTCGGCCTCACGCTCGCTCTTGCGGTAGTTGATGAGGACGTTGTAGCCGCGCTGGGCCAGGCCCAGGGCCGTGGCCGCACCTACGCCGGTGCCGGCGCCGGTGACGATGGCGGTCTTGCGTTGATCCATTCGAGAGCTCCTGGTGGCGGGGCGCACACCATAGCAGCGCTTGCGTGTCAGCCGCGCGGCAGTGCGATCTCGACCTCGGTGCCCCGACCGGGTTCGCTGCGCACGCTGACGCTGCCACCGTGCAGCTCAACGATGCGTTTGACGATGGCCAGGCCCAAACCCTTGCCGCCGTCGCCCGCCGCCGGCGCGGTGCTCTCGCGGCTTTGATAGAGCCGGTCGAACAGGTGCGGCAGGTCCGCTTGTGGGATGCCTCGGCCACTGTCGGCAATGCGCACCACGACGGCGCCGTCATGCACCGCAGCACTCAACGTCACATGGCCACCACGGGGCGTGAACTTCAAGGCGTTGTCGACGACGTTGGCCAGCGCGCGCTCGAAAAGCTCGATGTCGAGCTGCGCGAAGGGCGGCTCGGTGCCGCGTGCTTCGCACGTTAGCGCCACACCCTGCTGCGCAGCGCGGTCGGCGAAACGCAGTACCACGTCACCCAGCACATCGCCGACATCGATGAGCATGGCGTCGAGTTTGAAGCTGGGTTCGTCCAGCAAGGCCAGGTCGCCCAGCGAGCGCACCAGGCCGGCGGCGTTGCGTGTGTTGCGCAGCGCCACATCGACGAGGTGGCGGTCAGCGTCGCGCTCACTGTGGCCCTGCCAGCGCTGTTGCAGCGTCTCCAGGCAGGCCACCGTGGCGGTCAGCGGCGAGCGCAGGTCGTGCGACAGGTTGCTGACACCTTCGCGGCGAAAGCGGTCCAGCTCCAACAGGCGATTCCACTGCTCGCGCAAGGTGGCCAGCAGTTTTTGAAAGCCTTCGTGCAGCTGGCCGAATTCGTCGCGCCGAAGGGCTGCTGGTTTCTCCGCAGGCTGCGCGCTGGGCACAGCGTTGAAGCCTTCGCGCGCGGCCGTGGCGACCTCGCGGCTCAGCACCTGCAGCGGCCGCGTCACGGTGGCCACGATCCACGCTGCCATCAAGGTCGCCACCAGGATGACGGCCAGCACCCCCAGCGCCGCCGGCCCCGCCAGGCTGGCGCGCAGCAGCTCCATGCGCCCGCCTTCCAGGCGCGGCTGCTGCGCCACCAGGTAGAGGTAGCCCGCCACTTCGGTGCTGGGGCGGATGACGGCACGGTGCAGCGCACGCGCGGCGATGACCGCATCTTTGGCCATGTGCTCGGGGTCGTCACCCATCACATAGGGCGCGCGCGCCTTGCCTGCGGCCGCTTGCAGCGGCGCCAGCGCCACCTGGTAATGGGGGCCGTGCACCATGCTGCCGGTGCTGGCCAGCATGCGCCCTTGCGACGTTAGCAAGTAGAGCTGGGTGTCGGGCTCGAAGAGCAAGAGGCTCTTCAGCCAGGGCACGAATTCGTCGGGCTTGGCCGCCTGCAGCTCCAGCAGGTCGTGGTGTTTGGCCAGCACGCGGTCAAGAAAAGCGTTGGCGCGGTCGTAGGTTCGTTCGTGCTCGAAGCGCTCGAAGGCGAAGGCCAGCGCCACCACCACCCCCAGCGCCGTGAGCGCGCCCGTGATGAAGATCGTCAGCACCAGGCGCAGGCGCACCGTCATGCGCTCACCTTGGGTGTTAGCTCACGTGGGCTCATCGCGCATCTTGTAGCCCGCACCCCGCGCGGTCAGGATCACGCGCGGCGCCATCGGGTCGGCCTCGATCTTGGCGCGCAGGCGATTGATGTGTGTCGTCACCGTGTGCTCGTAGCCGTCGTGGCTGTAGCCCCACACGGCGTCGAGCAGCTGCGCGCGCGAGAACACGCGGCCCGGGTGTTTGGCGAAGTAAAGCAGCAAGTCGAATTCGAGCGCGGTGAATTCCAGCGCCTGGCCACGCACGCGCACCTCGCGCCGCGCCGGCAGGATGTGGATGTCGCCGTTGCGCACCCCGTCACCCGCCGCCGCAGTAGGCGCCGCGCGCAGCATTTCGGCGCGGCGCAGCAGCGCCTTCACACGCGCCAGCAGCTCGGCCATCGAAAAAGGCTTGGTCAGGTAGTCGTCTGCGCCGAGCTCCAGGCCGAGCACGCGGTCAAGCTCGGTCGACTTGGCGGTGAGCATCAAGATGGGTTGATGGCGGCCTTTGGCGCGCAGCGCTTTGCAGACCTCCAGGCCGTCGAGCCTGGGCATCATCAAGTCCAGCACCAGCACGTCGCTCGGTGCGTCGAGCTGCTGCGCCAGTGCGGCCTGGCCGTCGGCCACGGCCTGCACCTCGTAGCCGGCACCGCGCAGGTTCAGCACGATCAGGTCGCGGATGTCGGCCTGGTCTTCGGCCACGAGGATGCGCTGGGTCATGCCGATGATGTCGCGTGGGGTGGGCGCTTCTTACGCTGGGTTGGCGTCGCTTGCGCGCTGGGTGTGCGTTGAATGTTAGCTGGCTGTGATCTTCGGTGAGCTTGCTGCGAGCCCTGGCCGCGACAGTGCCCTCACCGCATCCGCACAGGCCCACGCAGCATGAACACGCACCTCCCTACCAGCACAAACACACACATCGCCCCGGCCCCCGTCGTCATCGGCTGGGCCGCACTCACCGAGCACCGCAGCTACCTGGTGCACTACGCGCAGCGCCGCGTGCTCGACCCCGCCCTGGCCGAAGACCTGGTGCACGACGTCTTCGAAGCCGTGATGACCGGCCGCGCCAGCTTCGCCGGCCGCTCGGCGCTGCGCAGTTGGCTGGTGGCCATCCTCAAACACAAGATCGTCGACCTGGTGCGCGAGCGTCGCGCTCACCACAGCCTGGACGCGATGCAGGACGGCGATGACGGCGACGACACCCATACGCCGCTGGCGCTGGTGTGCCCGCAGGCCGGCCCGCAAGACCTGGCCGAACACCGCCAGCAATTGCAAACCGTGCTCACGCGCATCCAGGCCCTGCCTGAAGGCCTGCGCCGCGTGATGGAGCTGCGCGTGCTGCAAGACCGCAGCAGCGAAGACGTGTGCGAGCAGCTTGCCATCAGCGAAGACAACCTCTTCGTGCGGCTGCATCGGGCGCGCAAGCAGTTGCTGAGTTGAGT
>JANMMH010000606.1:0-3813 GCA_031373055.1 Rubrivivax sp.
CTTTGTCGAAGGCCGTCTCACGCGCAGCTTCAACGCCCCGCGCGCCGACCTGGACGTGCGCAAGCTCGCCGCGCTCGAGGCCTTGTCGCGCTTTGGTCGCGTGCAGCCGCGCATGCTGGGCTCCTTGACGCTCACGCCCGCTGCGCTGGGCCAAATGCCAAGCTCGGCCCTGCTCGACTGGTGGGCCGTGTTGCGCCGCGCGCAGGGCGTGCCCGAGCGCGCGGCGCGCTTGGCCGAAGTGCAAAACCAGCTGCGCACGCGCCTCGCCGTGGGCGGCAGCACGCTGCGCCTGAGCAGCGAAGAGAGCGACAACTGGTGGTGGCTGATGGAAAGCCCCGACGGTAACGCCGCGCGCTTGCTGCTGGCGGCCCTGGCCACGCCCGAATGGCGAGATGACATGCCGCGCCTGGTGCTGGGCCACCTCGCGCGCCAGCGCGCGGGCGCATGGTCCACGACCACCGCCAATCTTTGGAGCGTGTTGGCGTTGGAGCAGTTCACCGCCAAGTTTGAAGCCGTGCCGGTGGCCGGGCGCACGCGCCTCCAATGGGGAGGCGCCGCGCGCGACGTAGCCTGGCCTGCGGCTAACGAACCAGCGGCACTGACACTGCCCTGGCCATCGGCGTCAACGGCAGCCACGCCACTGCTGGCCACCCACGAAGGCAGCGGCCGGCCTTGGATCAGCGTGCAGTCGCTGGCCGCCGTGCCCTTGAAAGCGCCACTCGAAGCCGGCTACCGCATCAGCCGCACGCTCGTGGCCGTGCAACGCAAGACGCCCGACGTGTGGAGCCGTGGTGACATCGTGCGTGTGCGCCTGGAGGTCGACGCCGTGAGCGACATGGCCTGGGTGGTGGTCAACAGCCCGCTGCCCGCCGGCGCCGCGCCGCTGGGTAGCGGGCTCGGTCGCGATTCGGCCATGGCCGTGCGTGGCGAGCGACGCGAAGGCAGCGGCTGGTTGGCCTTTGAAGAGCGTGCGGCCGGGGCCCACCGCGCCTACTTTGAGTGGCTGCCGCGTGGGCGGCATGTGGTGGAGACGACGATGCGATTGAACACCGCGGGGCGGCTGGCGCTGCCCGGCGCGCGTGTCGAGGCGATGTACGCGCCCGAGCAGTTTGGCGAGCTGCCGGGGGCGGTGATCGAGGTGCTGCCGTGAAGTCCTTGCTGGTTGGCGTCTGGCTGTGTGCAACTGTTGGCGCGCTGCACGCTGCGGTCCCGAGCTTCGCCAGCGTGCGCGCGGCGCACAAGCCGTCCGACATCACCCTGCAAGACCGCCACGGCGAGCCGCTGCAAACCCTGCGCGTCGACGCCAGCATGCGCCGCTTGCCTTGGCTGGCGCTGACGGAGCTCTCGCCCGCGCTGCGCGACGCCCTGGTGCACAGCGAAGACCGCCGCTTCTGGGCCCACAGCGGTGTCGACTGGAGCGCGCTGGCTTTCAGCGCCTGGGATAACGCCTGGAATACGCGCACCCGTGGTGCGTCTACGCTGACGATGCAGCTGGCGGGTTTGATCGAGCCCACGCTGGCGCGGCCCGCCAGTGGCCGCAGCGTGGCGCAGAAGATCACGCAAATCGCACTCGCCGCCGAGCTCGAAGCGAGCTGGAGCAAAGCGCAGATTCTTGAGGCCTACCTGAACCTGGTGCCGCTGCGCGGCGAACTCGTGGGCGTGAGTGCTGCCGCCCAGCAACTGCTGGGCAAGCACGCCTCGGGCTTGGACCAGCTCGACGCGGCAATGCTGGCCGTGCTGGTGCGCGCGCCCAACGCCGGCGAGGCCGAGGTCACGCGCCGTGCGTGTGAGCTAATGCGCTCGCGCCGGCTCGGCTGCGAAGGCCTTGCCAGCCATGTCGCGCAAGCCCTGCTGCGCCGGCCTACACCCGCCAGCGCGCATCAAGGGGCACGCCATGACGCACCACACTTTGCACGTTATTGGCTTGCCGCCGGCGGCGGCACACGCACCACGCTGGACGCTGGCTTGCAGCGTCTGGCCACGGCCGCGCTGCGCCAGCAACTCGCCGAACTGCGCGGCCGCGAGGTCGAAGACGGCGCCGTGGTCGTGCTCGACAACGCCAGCGGTGAGGTGCGTGCCTGGGTCGGCGCGGCTGGGGCGGTGGAGCTCGACGCCGTGCTGGCGCGGCGACAGCCGGGCTCGACGCTCAAGCCCTTCATCTACGCCGAGGCTATGCAACGCCGCCTGATCACGCCAGAGAGCCTGCTGCGCGACGAGCCCATGCAGCTGAGCAGCGGCCTCGACGCTTACCAGCCGCAAAACTTCGACCACCAATGGCGCGGCTGGGTCAGCGCACGTGAGGCGTTAGCGTCCAGCCTGAACGTGCCCGCAGTGCGCGTCGCTTCGATGTTAGGACCCGACGCCACCTTCGACACGCTCAACCGCGCCGGGCTGCGGCTGCGCGAAAGTGCCGGCTTTCACGGCCACGCGCTGGCGCTGGGCAGCGCCGAGGTCACGCTGCTGGACCTGGCGAATGCCTACCGCGCGCTGGCCAACGGCGGGCAATGGCGGCCCGTGAAGTTGGTGGCGCCGGCGGGGCCATCGCACAAGCTGTTTGACGCGGCCGTGGCGCAAGCCATCACGGCCATGCTCAGCGACAGCGCCGCGCGTGCCAGCAGCTTCGGCTTCGACAGCCCGCTGGTCACGCGCCGCGCAGCCGCCGTGAAAACCGGCACCAGCAAAGACATGCGCGACAACTGGTGCGTGGGCAGCACCGAGACGCTAACGGTCGCAGTGTGGGTGGGCAACACCAGCGGCGCGCCCATGCACGGCGTGAGCGGCGTGCTCGGCGCCGCGCCCGTTTGGCGGCAGATCGTGCACAGCCTGGCTGCCCCGCCCATGCGTGCCGCAGCGATGCCGACGGTGCGTGTGGCGCTGCTACGCGCGAGCGCTGAGGCCTACGCCATTGGCCCCTTGCGCGACGGCAGCGTGCTGGCCCACGACCCCGACATCCCCATCAAGGCGCAGCGCCTGCGCCTGCACGGGCCGGCTGGGCGCTGGACGGACAACGGCGTGGACTTGGGCCAGGGCGCACGCGTGTGGTGGGCCTTGACGCCAGGGCGCCACCGACTCGAAGTGCGCGATACGCAGCAGCGGCTGCTGGACGCCATCAACGTGGAGGTGCGCCCTGGGATCGTGCCGCAGCGAACGCCTACGCGGCCGCGCGGTTGAAGAGGCGTTCCATGGCGGCGTCGATGACCAGGCCGCACAGGCTGTAGATCAGCGAGCCGATCAAGGCCGCGCCAAAGCCGGTGACGTTGAAGCCGTCTAGCAGCGAGGCGGCGGCCCAGAACATCAGTGCGTTGATGACGAAGAGGAAGAGACCCAGCGTCACCACCGTTACCGGCAGCGTCAGCAGCACCAGCACCGGCCGCACGAGGGTATTGAGCAACCCCAGCACGAAGGCGGCGATCAGCGCGGTCGCGAAATTCGTGACAGAGACATCCGGGTAAACGGTGGTCACCAGCAGCAGCGCCGCCGCCAACAACAACCAACGCGCAAGGATCTTCATGGCTGCCAAGCATAGCCCTGCGCACCGGCACCTGGCCACGCCGGGTGTTGCGTGGCGCCCGCACTGCGGCCACCTAGGAGAAACATCCCCGCAAAAGCGCTTCTCATAGGAGGACACCAGCGGTACCATCGGCCCGCCCCGGTGGGGTAGCTGCCAAAAGCAAGGTCTAGTGAGCAGAAAACACCGAGGTCCAAACCTACAGAACTGATGGAGAAAACTATGGCAACTGCAAAGAAAGCACCCGCGAAAAAAGCTCCCGCCAAGAAGGCGGCAGCGCCGGCAGCGAAGAAGGCTGCGCCGGT
>JANMMH010000064.1:0-12589 GCA_031373055.1 Rubrivivax sp.
CGGGCGCTGCACCAGCAGCCAGGCCACCGCCAGCTCCAGGCCTTGCGCGGCTTCACGGCGAACCCAGCTGCAGTCAATGTCACGCCCGCCGTCGCGATACAGCACGCGGTCACAGAAGTTGTTGGTGCCTGCGTAACGCAGGTCGATCACCAGGCCCTCGACGCTGTCGAGTCGGCGAAAGTCGGGGTGGCTGGCTATGTCTTCGCAGCGGATCATCGGTGGCTCAAACGACGGGCGGGGGGCGTAGATTTGCGGCGGCGGCCGATGATAGCGAGGGGTCGCCGGGGCTATGCTTGACACCATGAAACCGCTTGTAGAACTGCGCCGCACGGCCGTACGCCCGGCATTGCAGCCGGTCGTGTTGTCGATGTGGCTGCTGCTGGCTGCGTGCGGCGGTGGTGGCGGGGGTAGCCCGGCACCTGCGCCCGCGCCGCCCCCGGCACCCGCACCACCCCCGACACCGAGTGCCATCATCGTTGGCGGCCACTCCCCCGTCGCGGCAGGCTGTGGCATCAGCGGCGCCGACTCCGTCTTCGTCAACGCCGAAGTCGAACCCATGGTCGCCACCTCGCCAGCGAACACCAACCTGCTGGTCGCCGCCTGGCAGCAAGACCGCGCGGTGGCCGGCGGCGCGCGCGCGGTCATGAGCGCCACGTCAAGCGACGGCGGGCGCAGCTGGACGCGCAGCTTGCAGCCGATGTCGCGCTGCGGCGGCGCACTCATTGGCAGCAGCACCGACTTTGAGCGCGCCACCGACCCCTGGGTCGACGTCGGCGTGGACGGCACCTTGCACTTCATGGCGCTGGGCTTCAACGGCGCCGCACTGCAGCCAGGCTCAGCCAGCGCCATGCTCGCCAGCCGCTCCACCGACGGTGGGCGCAACTGGAGCGCGCCCATCGTCCTGCAGCGCGACGGCGCGGCCTTCTTCAACGACAAAAACACGCTCACCGCCGACCCTACGGATGCGCGTTTTGTCTACGCCGTGTGGGACCGCCTGGACGTCAACGAGAACGGCCCCACGCTCTTCGCGCGCTCGGCCGACGCCGGCCTGAGCTGGGAGCCCACGCGCACGATCTACACACCCTTGGCGCCGGCCGGGCCGAGCCAGACCATCGGCAACCGCATCGTGGTGCTGGGCGACGGCGCCGAGCGCGGTGTGCTCGTGAACATCTTCGTACAAATCGACAACGGCACCGCGCCGACGCTGCGCGTCATGCGCTCGTTGGACAAGGGCGTGAGTTGGGGCGCGCCCATCACCGTGGCGGCCATGCAAAGTGTCGGCACGCGCGAGCCCGACAGTGCCGCGACCGTGCGCGACGGTGCGCTTGTGCCGACAGTGGCGGCGAGCCCTGGCGGCGTGCTCTGGCTGGCTTGGCAAGACGCGCGCTTTTCGGGCGGGCTGCGCGACGCCATTGCGCTGTCGCGCTCCAGCGATGGTGGGCGCAGCTGGAGCGCGCCCGTCGCCGTGAACCGCGACGCCAGCGTGGCCGCCTTCACGCCCACGCTGCATGTGCGCGGCGACGGCCGCATCGGTCTCTTGCACTACGACCTGCGCAGCAACACCACCAGCAGCGCCAGCCTGCTGGCCGACCTGTGGCTGCTGACGTCTAACGACGGAGTGACGTGGAGCGAGACCGCACTGCAACGCGGCTTCAATCTGGGCAACGCGCCGACCTCACGCAACGGCACGCTCTTCCTTGGTGACTACCACGGCCTCACCTCCAGCGGCGCCAGCTTCGTGGCGGTGGCGGTGCTGCCCAACGCCGACACAAACAACCGCACCGATGTGGTGGCCCAGCGCACCGAGACCCTTGCCGCCGCGCTGGCGCAGACGCTGGCGCGTCACGGCATGCGCGACGAACTGCCCGCACTGACCGCAGCCCAGCGCAACGCCTTCCGCGCCGCCACCGCGCAAGCCACCCGCCAGGCCATGCAAATGCGACGTCCTCCCCAGGCCGAGCGTGCGGCTCGGGAAACATCGGTCGTCGCGGTACCGGATTGAGCCGCATGGCGATGCGCTGTGGGCACCGAGGCCCCAGCCTTGCTCCCTACTCCTGGCAGGGGGAACGTGCTAAAGCGTCAACGCGCCGGCGCCTTTGACCAGCGTCAAGACCCCTCGCACCGCCAGCGCTAACCATGCGCCATGGTGGCGCCCATACTTGAAACGCTTGATACAGGCCTGAGCGACGCCCAGGCACGTGAGCGCCTGGCGCGTGATGGCCCGAACCGTTTGCTGCGTGGCAAGCCGCGCACGCTGCGCGTGATCGCGCTGGCTGCCCTCAGCCAGCCGATGTTCCTGCTGCTGCTGGCGGCCGCCTCCGTGTACGCGCTGGTGGGCAGCGCGGCCGACGCCTTGACGCTGCTGGGCTCCGTGCTCGTGGTGGCGCTGATCGCCATCTACCAGGACCTGCGCACCGAGCGCGTGCTGGCAACGCTGAAGGAGCTGGCCAGCCCGCGCTCGCGTGTGCGCCGCGAAGGCCGTGTGCTGCACGTCGCCAGCCATGGCCTGGTGCGGGGTGACGTGCTGCTGGTGGCCGAGGGTGACCGCCTGGCCTGCGACGCGCAGCTGCTCGACGCCCACGCCCTGGCCCTCGACGAGTCGCTGCTCAGCGGCGAATCCATGCCCGTGCGCAAACAAGCGCCACCTACCGGCGATCCTTCGCACGAGCCGCAACACATGCTCTTTGCAGGCACGCTGGTGGTGGAAGGCGACGGCGAAGCCATCGTCAGCGCCACCGGCGCGCACACCACGCTGGGCCGCATCGGCAGCACGCTCGCTGGGCTGAGCACACCACCCAGTCGCGTCCAGGCCGAGCTCACGCAGCTGGTGCGGCGCATCGCCATCGCGGCCACGCTCATTTGCCTGGTGGCCGCCGCTGTGTATGCGCTGCGTCAGGGCTCATGGAGCGAGGGTGTGCTCGTCGGTCTGACGTTAGCGATGGCCATCGTGCCCGAAGAATTTGCCGTCGTCTGGACGGTGATGATGGCACTGGGCGCCTGGCGTCTTTCGCAACACCAGGTGTTGACGCGCCAAGCGCAGGCCATCGAAGCGCTGGGCACCACCAGCGTGTTGTGCGTCGACAAGACCGGCACCTTGACGCACAACCGCATGGCGCTCCTGGCGCTGGCCACGCCCGAAGCCAGCGTCATGCTCGGGGCGAGTGACGCGGCCGACGCACGCTTTACCGCCCTGCTGGACATTGCCGCCCACGCCAGCGCGAGCGATGGCCTGGAGCCCATGGACCGCGCCATCCTCGCCCTGCACCAGCGCTCGGGCGGCCGCGCCACGCGCCAGGGCCAGCTGCTGCAGCGCCTGGGGGTGGCGCCAGCGCGGCCGTATGTGGTGCAGCGCTGGGCCGGCGGCAGTGGCCACAGCGAGACGGTGGCCGTCAAAGGTGCGCCCGAAGCGCTGCTGCCGCGCTGCCTGCTCGACGCCGTCGAGCTCACGCGCATCGACCGCGAGGTGCAGCGCCTGGCCAGCCGTGGCCTGCGCGTGCTGGCCGTGGCCTATGCGCGCGGCGGCGCCAGCGCGCCGGGTGCACCTGGCGCCCCTGGTGGACCTAGCGCATCCCTGCCACGCCTGGAATGGGCCGGCCTGCTCGGCTTTGCCGACCCGCTGCGCGAGGACGTGCCGGCGGCCATTGCCACTTGTCGCCTTGCCGGCATCCGTGTCGTGATGATTACCGGCGACTCCAGCGCCACCGCCGCCGCCATCGCGCGCCAAGCCGGGCTGGATGTGACGCGCGTGGTCAGCGGCGCCGAGCTTGAGCTGCTGGACGACGAGGCACTGGCCAGCCTCACGCGCGAGGTTTCGGTTTTCGCACGCGTGTCGCCGCAGCACAAGTTGCGCATCGTGCGTGCGCTGCAAGCCCAGGGCCACGTGGTGGCGATGACGGGCGACGGCGTGAACGACGCCATCGCGCTGCGCGCGGCCAACATCGGCGTGGCCATGGGACAGCGCGGCACCGACGTCGCGCGCGAGGCCGCCGCGCTGGTGCTGCTGGACGACAGCTTTGCCGCGCTGGTGCACGCCGTGCGCTCGGGCCGGCGCATCTTCCTCAACGTGCAGCATTCGGTGAACTACCTGCTGGCCGTACACGTGCCCATCGTCGTGGTCTCGCTGCTGCCGGTGCTCTTCGGTGGCCCGGTGCTTCTGCTGCCGCTGCATGTGGTGTTTCTTGAACTCATCATCGACCCGGCGTGCTCGCTGGTCTTCGAAGCCGCGCCCGAGCCGGCTACCTTGATGACGCGAGCGCCGCGGCCGGCCAGCGTGCGCCTGGTCTCGCTGCGCGGCGCGGCGCGCGCGCTGGGCGCGGGCGCGCTGGCCGCACTCGTGGTCGCTGGCGTGCAGCTGCTGGGCCAAACCCTGGGCTGGGGCGAGGCGTGGCTGCGACTGGCGGCGTTGAGCTCGCTCGTGGTGGCCAACCTGGCGCTCTTGCTGGCCTTCCTGGGTGACGGCTCGCTGCCGCGCGGCGCGCGGGGCAACCGCGCGCTGGGCTGGTTGCTGGTGGGACTGGGTGTCAGCTCAGCACTGGTGCTAGGCATTGCGCCGCTTGCACTGCGCTTCGGGTTACCGGCAGGCCCTGGCGTGCTGTGGGCTGCAGCAGCCTTGCTGATGGCCGCTGCGGTGCTCGCCGCGCGCTTGCTCCGCCTGCGCCGCCATGCCACTGCGGCCGGCGCCGCGCAAGACGCGTGAGTGCTGCGGGCCCGAGTTCAGGCCAACGGCAGCGCCGGCGCACGCGCCAGCCGGTCGACCAGGGCGGCCGTCATCGTCGCCGTGTTGCCACTGCCGCGGATGTCGCCCGTGCGCGCTGCGGGGTCGGCCAGCACCTGGTCCATGGCCCGCGACATCGCCGCAGCCGCCGCCACTGCGGCGGGCTGCTGACGGCTGTGGCCTAACCAGGCCAGCAACATGCGGGTGCTCTCGATCATGGCGTAGGGGTTGGCGATAGCGCGCCCGGCGATGTCGGGCGCCGAGCCGTGTGTGGCCTGCGCCATAGCGATGTCGCCGTCACCGATGCACAGCCCCGGCGCCATGCCCAGGCCGCCCACCAGCCCCGCAGCTTCGTCGGACAGGATGTCGCCAAACATGTTGGTGGTGACGATGACGTCAAAGCTCTGCGGGTCGCGCACCAGGCGCATGGCCATGGTGTCGACGATGACGTCGTCGACCAGCACGTCGGGGTACTCAGGCGCCAAGCGCTGGCACTCTTCGACAAACATGCCGCAGCCGAGCTTGAAGACGGTGTCCTTGTGCACGTAGGTCAAGTGTTTGCGCCGCTGGCGCGCAAGCTCAAAGGCCGCGCGCGCAACCCGGCGGCTGCCGGTGCGCGTGATGACGCGTACGGAGAGTGTGATTTCATCCGTCGGGCGGAATTCACCCGAGCCCAGCAGCATGTTGCGGTCGGGCTGAAAGCCCTCGTTGTTCTCACGCACGATGATGAGGTCCACGCCGTCTTGCAGGCAGCCGATGTCGGGGTAAGACCGCGTCGGTCGAACGTTAGCGAAGAGGTTGAACTGCTTGCGCAGGACAGGGTGCGGGTTGATCGCATTCGGGCCTTTAGGGTACGCCCGGTGGCCTATGGGCCCGAGGATCCAGCCATCGAGCGTGTGCAGCGCTTCCAGTGTGCTGGGGGGCAAGGTGTGGCCGTGGCTGTCGAGTGCGCGCCGGCCTATAGGCAATGGCACCCAGTTAACAGTCAGGCCGTGGGCTTGCGCGGCGGCCTTGGCCACGGCGACGGCGGCGGGCACGATTTCCAGGCCGATGTCGTCGCCATCCAGCACGCCGATGCGTAGCGGCGTTTGAGCTGCGGCCGTCATTCGTCAAGCCTGATGTTCTTGGCCTTGGCCAACTTGGTCCAGCGCTGGATGTCGCCGCGGATGAACTGGCCGAACTGATCCGGCGTCATGGGCATCGGTTCCACCGCTTCGACCGCCAGCTTTTCTTTCAGCTCCGGGTCTTTGAGCACGGCCACCTGCGTCTCGTTGAGCCTCGCCACCACCGCAGGCGCCATGCCTGCCGGCCCGACCGAGCCGTACCACTGCATGGCATCGAACCCCTTGAAGCCCGAGGCGTCCAGCGTAGGCACGTCTTTGATCTGCGGGCTGCGCACGAGGCCCGTGACAGCCAGCGCGCGCACGCGGCCTGAGCGGATGTGCTGCAGGGCCGCCGCCAGGCCGGGGAACATGGCCTGCGTCTGCCCACCCAGCAAGTCGGTGAAGGCCGGCGCGATGCCGCGGTAGGGGATGTGCAGCATGAAGCCGCCGATCTCTTGCTTGAAGAGCTCCATCGTCAGGTGCGTCAGCGAGCCCGGCCCAGCCGAGCCGTAGTTGACGCGGCCCGGGTTCTTTTTCACGTAGTCGACAAACTCGGCCAGCGTCTTCACCGGCAGCGCGCTGTTGACGACCAGCACGTTGGGCGTGCCGCCGATCATGCCGATGGGCGTGAAGTCTTTGATGGCGTCGTAGGGCACGGTGCGCGTGGCCGGCGTGGTGCCATGGGTGGCGACATAGCCCTGCAAGAGCGTGTAGCCATCGGGTGCTGCACGCGCTGTGGTCTGGCAAGCGATGACGCCACCGCCACCGCTGATGTTCTCGACGATGAAGTTTTGCCCCAGCACCCTGCCCCAGCGCTCGGTCACCACGCGGGCAATCATGTCGTTGCCGCCACCTGCTGCGACCGGGCAGATGTAGCGGATGGACTTGTTGGGGTAGGTTTGGGCTTGCAGCTGTGCGGCGGGTGCCAGCAAGAGCGCGGGTGCCGCTTGCAAAAGAGTTCGACGTTTCATGGGGCTTCTCCGTGGGAGCGCGATGGTGCCATGGTCGCATCGGCGCCCGTTCCAGGGCGTGGCGCCAAAAAATAGGGGGTTGCAGGGGCGAGCGTCAGGCGGCCGGCGGCGAGAAGTCGGCAAACACTCCAGCATCCCAGCCCAACAGCTCGGCCAGGCGGCAGATGACCCACTGTGCTTCCAGTGACTCTAACGTCATATCGCCACTGACCAAGCCACGGTGCATGCGCTCCAGCACATCGGCCTCGGTGATGCCCAGCTCCCACAGTTTGCTGCTCGCGTGCTCGGTCAGCATCGACGCCAGGTCCTCGCAGAATTCGTAGCGCGCGGCAATGTCCTCGCGGCTGGCCGTGGGCTTGCTGCGCCCTGGGGGCACGAAGAGCGCCACGAAAGACGGCGGCACGACGATCTGGTTGACATCGGACATAGCGTCATTGTGGTGGCCCGAACTTGGGCCACGGGCGTTCGAGCGCGCTTCAGGCGTGCTTTAGCCCGGCAGCAGCGATTCCCGCAATGACGATCTGCTCGTCTTCATCACCCGTCCCGCCCGACGCCCCCGCCGCGCCGATCACCACGCCCGCGGTGTCGGTGACCAGCACCGCGCCGGTCTGCGCAATGAACTTCTGCGATGAGGCTGCCGCCAAAGCGTTGAAAAAGGCAGGCAAATCCTTGGCGCGCTGCGTGAGCGTGCGGCTGTTGACGCCCATGCCCACCGCCGCTGCGGCCTTGCCCAGCGCGATGTCCAGCCGCAACGCCGTGGCGCCGTCTTCACGCGCCGAGGCCAGCACCTGCGCGGCCGCGTCGACCACCACCACCCCCATCGGCTTGAAGCCGTGTTGGCGCGCGGCGGCGAGCGCACCGGCGATCAGGGTTTGGGCTTGCTGAAGGTTCAATGCGGTCATGGGGTTTGGCTCGTATCAGGGTGGGTGTTTGGAGGCGTTTTTGGGTGAACCCGCGCTGCGGACGAGCGCACGCTCCGTGCAAAAAAGTGCGGGCAATCAGCCGTGCGCTCGAGCAGGCTTGTGCGCGCCCGCCCTGACGCTCTGCGCCGTCTGCCCAAACAAGGCCTTGCGTGCGTCGTCGGTGAGCGCGGGCGCGCGCAGCTCTTTGCCCAGTTCCAGCGCCGGGTGTGTGGCTGGCCGCGCCAGCACGCGATCGAACCACGCCTTCACGTGCGGGAAGTCGTCCAGCAGCACCTGCTGTGCCTTGTAGGTGCGTACCCACGGGAAGATGGCCATGTCGGCGATCGAATAGTCCTCCCCGGCCACGAAGACACCCGTGCGCTGCAACTGACCATCGAGCACGCCGTAGAGGCGGTTGACCTCGTTGCCATAGCGCTCGATGGCGTAGCCGAACTTCTCGGGCGCGTAGAGCAAGAAGTGGCCGTTCTGCCCAGCCATGGGGCCCAGGCCGCCCATCTGCCACATCAGCCACTCCAGCACGGCCTTGCGCTTACGTAAGTCGTTAGGCAAGAAGCGCCCGGTCTTCTCGGCCAGGTAGATGAGGATGGCGCCGCTCTCGAACACCGTCACCGGCGCGCCACCATCCACAGGTGCGTGGTCTCGAATCGCCGGCATGCGGTTGTTCGGGCTGAACGCCAGAAACTCGGGAGTGAACTGATCACCCTTGCCGATGTTCACGGGCTTCATGGTGTAAGCCAGCCCGCACTCCTCGAGCATCAGCGAAATCTTCCAGCCGTTGGGCGTGGGCCAGTAGTAGAGGTCGATCATGGCGGTCGCGTCAGAGCGAAGGCACGATCACAACCTTGCCCGTCACCTGCCGCGCTTCCAGCGCCTTTAGCGCGTCCACCGTGCCGGCTAACGAGTAACGTGCGCTGACCAGCGGTTTGATCTTGCCCTGCATCATCCAGCCCGCCATGCACGTCATGCCGGCGACGTTGGCCTTGGGTTCACGCCGCGCAAAGTCGCCCCAGAACACGCCGACGATGCTCGCACCCTTCAAGAGCGCCAAGTTCCACGGCAGCTTGGGGATTTCGCCATTGGCAAACCCCACCACCAGGTAGCGCCCGCGCCAGGCGATCGAGCGAAATGCCGGCTCGGCGTAGACACCGCCCACCGGGTCGTAGATCACATCGGGCCCGGCGCCACCCGTGGCTTCTTTGATCGCCGCGCGCAGGTCTTGCGTTTGGTAGTTGATCAACACGTCGGCACCACGCGTCTTGCACACCGCAAGCTTCTCGTCGGTGGAAGCCGCCGCGATGACACGCGCGCCAATGGCCTTGCCAATTTCCACCGCCGCCAAGCCCACGCCGCCCGCCGCACCGAGCACGAGCATGGTCTGCCCGGCCTTGAGCTCACCCCGGTCCACCACCGCGTGGTACGAGGTGCCGTAGACCAGGGTGAACGAGGCCGCGACCTCATCGCTAACGCCCGGCGGGATGGGCACCAGGCCGGCGGCCTGCGCCACCACCTGCTCGGCAAAACCGCCCAGACCGACGAAGCCGATGACACGGTCGCCCAGCTTGACGTTGGTGACACCTTCGCCCAAAGCGGACACCACGCCCGCGACTTCACTTCCCGGCGTGAAAGGGAGCGGTGGCTGCACCTGGTACTTCTTCTGGATCATCAACACGTCGGGGTAATTCACCGACGCCGCCTTGATGTCCAGCAGCACCTCACCCGCCTTGGGCACCGGCGTCGGCAACTCTTCGACGACCAGGCTCTCGGGCGGGCCCCAGGCCTTGCAGACCACTGCTTTCATGCGTGCACTCCGTTTGATCGTTAGTGTTTTGTTGGATGCTTCAGGAGCCACGCGTCACCGGCATGTCGACCTCAGCCGCCGGCATGCCCGTGCGCGCCGCGCGCTGTTTGCCGAGCTCGAGCTTGGCAATGGCCGCGCGGTGCACTTCGTCGGGGCCGTCGGCCAGGCGCAGCGTGCGTGCGTGGGCGTAAAAACCGGCGAGCACGAAGTCGTCCGAAACACCGCCGCCGCCATGGGCCTGGATGGCCATGTCGATGACGTCGCAGGCGACGTTGGGCGCCACCACCTTGATCATGGCGATCTCGGCCTTGGCCGTCTTGTTGCCGGCTACGTCCATCATGTACGCGGCTTTGAGTGTGAGCAGCCGCGCCATGTCGATGCGGCAGCGTGCGTCGGCAATGCGCTCGTGCCACACGCCTTGTTTGGAGATTTCCTTGCCAAAGGCGACACGGCTGTCGAGCCGCTCGCACATCATCTGCAGCGCGCGCTCGGCCATGCCGATGGTGCGCATGCAGTGGTGGATGCGCCCGGGGCCCAGGCGGCCTTGCGCGATCTCGAAGCCGCGGCCTTCACCGAGCAGGATGTTGCTGGCCGGTACGCGCACGTTCTTCAGTTCGACCTCCATATGGCCGTGCGGCGCATCGTCGCGGCCGAACACGGTCAGCGGGCGCAGCACCGTCACGCCGGGTGTTTCCATCGGCACGAGGATCATCGACTGCTGGCTGTGGCGCGGCGCCTCGGGGTCGGTCTTGCCCATCACGATGAGAATCTTGCAGCGCGGGTCACCGGCGCCGCTGCTCCACCATTTCAGGCCGTTGATGACGTAGTCGCTGCCGTCTTTCTCAATGCGCGTGGCGATGTTGGTCGCGTCGCTCGACGCCACCGCCGGCTCGGTCATCAAAAAGGCCGAGCGAATCTCGCCGCGCAAAAGCGGCGCCAGCCACGCATCTTTGTGCGACTGGATGCCGTAGCGCTCGATCGTTTCCATGTTGCCGGTGTCGGGCGCCGAGCAGTTGAAAACCTCACTCGACCAGGGCTGGCGGCCCATGATTTCGGCCAGCGGCGCGTACTCCAAGTTCGTCAAACCCGCGCCGTGGCTGGACTGCGGCAGGAAGAGATTCCACAAGCCCGCCGCGCGCGCTTTGGGCTTCAAGTCCTCAATCACTTGCAGCGGCAGCCAGGGGTTGCCTTTGGCGCGGTTGGCTTCGAGCTCGGCTTTGTAGTCACGCTCACGCGGAAAGATCTCGGTGTTCATGAAAGCCGACAGGCGGGCTTGCAGTTCGCGGACCTTGGGGGTGTGGTCGAAGTTCATGGGGTGCCTCGTTGGGTTGACATGCTGCGGGTGGGGGGACCTTAGGCCACGCCGGCGGGCGTGTCAGTCACGGTAGGGACAAAGGCGGCCAGCGTGGCGGCCAGCAGTGAAGGCGCGATGCTAGCCTTGTGGCCATGCCGCTCCCCAGCCAGATTCCCACGTGAACCGCGCCCGCTGTGTGGCCGCCGTCGTCTTGAGTCTGGCCGCATGCGCAGCCTGGGCCGCCGACGCCAGCCTTGGCGCCACGCGCTTTGCCACGCCACCGCGCGCGGGGCTTTTGGCCTGCATTGACTGCCACAGCGACAACCCGCAGCTCAACAACTTCGGCAACATCTGGTCGGGGCGCAACGCCGTGGCCTTGATCCAGCGCGCGGTCAACGCCAACACCGGCGGCATGGGCTACTTCAACCAGTTCTACAGCGCGGCCGACTACGCCAACATCGCCGCATATCTGGGCAACGCGCCGGCCAGCCTGAGTTTTGCGACCACGGCTCTTGGCAGCACGAGCGCGGCGCAGACGGTGACGGTGAGCTCGAGCACGAAGACCGGGTTCGATGCGCTCGCGCTGACCGTCGAGGGCGACTTCGTCATCGTCGCGAATGGCTGCGGCAGCAGCGTCGCGCGCTTCACGAGCTGCGCCGTCGACGTGGCCTTTCGCCCCAGCGGCGAAGGCACGCGCAGCGGTGTGCTGCTGCTCGCGCACGACGGCACGCCCACGCCGGTACGCGTGGCACTTGGCGGCGAAGGCGCTCGCCGGCCCAAAGCCGTGGCCACTCTCGTGCCTACCGCATTGAATTTCGGCGCGGTGCCGCTTGGCGTTGAAGGCGCGATGCGTCTGGTGGTGCTGGCCAATAACAGCGTAGAGACGCTGACACTTGGCAGCATCACCAGCAGCCCCAATTTCGTACTCGCAGGCGGCAGTTGCGTCAGTGGCGCCGCCCTGCGCAGTGGCCAGCGTTGCGTGCTGGCGCTGCGCATGACGCCGGCCGCATTGGGCCCGACGAGTGGTCTGCTGACGGTGGTGCACGACGGCATCGACGGGCGCTCGGAGGTGGCATTGACGGGCAGCGGCGCGCCGGCGCAGGCGCTGCTGCACAGCGACACCGAGGCCGTCGACTTCGGCAGCGTCGCGCCGGGGGCCGCGGCGCCTGCGCGCGTGGTCAGCCTCGTCAACCACGGCATCAGCGCGCTCACGCTGCGCGAGAGCGGCGTCAGCGATGCCGCGTTCAAGGTCGACGCGTCGAGCTGCGTGGCCAACACCACGCTGGCGCCGCAAGCGCGCTGCCAGGTCACGCTGTCGTTCCAGCCCGGCCGCGAGGCCGCGTTCAGCGGCGAGTGGCGCGCCACCAGCAGCGATGGCGCGCTGCTGCGCGTGCCGCTGGTCGGGCGCAGCACCACGATTGCTGCCGCTGCTGTGCCCATGCGGCTGGTGGTGAGCGAAGTACTCGGCCAGACGCGCCGCAGCGAGATCGCGCTCGTCAACCACGGCAGCGTGGCGTGGCAACTGCGCAGCCTGGCGCTGACGGGGCCCGAGGCAGCGGACTTCGCGATCAGCGGCGGCAGCTGCCAGCTCGGCGTGAGCTTGCCGGCAGGCGCTTCTTGCACCGTGGGTATCAGCTTCACGCCACGCGCCGTGGGGGCGAGGTTGGCGCGGCTGCAGGCCACGCACGACGGCAGCGCGACGCCATTCGTCGCCACGCTCTTTGGCGAGGCGCACGCCGCGCCGCAAGCCGAGCTCTGGCTGGACGCTGCTGCGCTCGACTTCGGC
>JANMMH010000068.1:0-3740 GCA_031373055.1 Rubrivivax sp.
CACCCGCCTTCGAGGCACAATAGGCGGCGAGGCCCAGATCGGTGCCTTCCGCCATCACCGAAGCGACGTTGATGATGCGCCCGCTCGGCGACTTGCGCAGGTGTCAGCTCATGGGGACCCCGACCGCTGGCGTCCAGCCACCCGATCACCACGGGCGGTTTCACCTGCGCTTGCAAGGCACCTAAGGATGCAAGTGCGGGTAGGGCCAGGCCCGCCGCAAGCCAGGTGCGGCGCGGGCTCATTCGATCACCTCGGTGGCACGAATCAATACCGAGGGCGGAATCGAAATGCCCAGTGACTTGGCGGTTTTCATGTTGATGACGAACCGGAAGGTGGTCGGCTGTTCGATGGGCAGCTCACCGGGCTTGGCGCCTTTGAGGATGTGGTCCACGTAATGGGCCGAACGCCTGGCGAGCGCCAGGGTATCTGCGCCAAACGCGAATAAGCCGCCTAGGCTTGGGATCGCGGACAAATTTCCGACGACCGGCCAGCGTTGCGCCAGCGCGAGCCCGATGATGGTCGGCAAGTGGCTAGAGAACCACGTGGAAGGCAGGATCACCAGCGTCTGAATTTTGGCCTTCGCCAAGCGCGCTATCGCCGGCTCGATGTCCTTCGGCGCCGCGATATCGACGATGACGGCTTCGAGGCGAAAGCGCTCGGCCACGCGACGCGCATTGCTCACGATGTCAACGTAGCGGGGAATCTTGGAGTCGGCGAGAAACCCGACACGCTTGAGCCTGGGCATCGACTCCGCAAGCAATTCGATCGCCTTCAAACTCGTGTCGCGCGAGACGTTGCTAACCCCCGTCACGAGGCCACCCGGCCGCGCCAGGCTGGCCACCAGGCCCGACGACGTGGGGTCACCGTTGTCCATCACGACCGGTGTCGCCGGCGCGGCCGCAGCCGCAGCTATGGCCGGTGGCGAGAGCGTTGCCAAGATGATGGCGGGCTTCTTGGCGGCCAGCTCAAGTGCTAGCGCCGGCAAACGCTCTGGGTAGCCGTCGGCATGCCGTGCTTCAAGCACATACCGCGCGCCCATCTTCCAGCCCAGCGCCGCCATGCCTTCGTTGAAGGCATTGAGCTGATTGCGGTCTGCGTCGCGACTGGCGGCGCCTAGCCAACCGATCACCACTGGCGGATTCGCTTGCGCGTGCAAGGTGCCTAACGCTGCAAGTGCGGGTAGGGCTGCGCTGGCTGCAAGCCATCGGCGGCGCGTCTCGACTGAGTCGAAGCCATTGTTTTTCATCGTGCTCCCTTCACGGCGGACATCGACAAGCCGGCATGCACGACCGTGCCGTGCAATGCTTGCACGGTGACTCAATGCAAGACGGACGCCGGGCCTGCCGCGACAAGTGTGCGGCAAAACCCGGCCGTCAGGAGGGGGGGTTTCGGCGGATGCGTGGGCGGCGTGCCGCTGCGCCAGGCGCCATGGCGCGGCCTACGCAGATGTGTGAAGCCCGGCGTGGCCCGACGTGCCCTGTTCATGCGCCGTCTGGCACGGGGCACAGCGCGTGGCCGCAGGTTGCGCCGTCAAGCGCGCCAGCGAGATGGCGTCACCGCAGTCCGCGCAGTCGCCGTAGCTGCCGTGGTCCAGGCGCGTGAGCGCCGCTTGCACCTGGGCCAGCTCGTCGAGGTCGCGCTGCTCCTGCGCTTGTGCCACTTCGCCCTGCTGCGCGTCGGCCGCCGTGTCTTTCTGGTCGCTGACTTCGTGCTCGGCAGCGGCGCGCGGTTCACGCCGTGCCAGTTCAGCCGCGTGCACCTCGGCTTCGAGTTCGTTGCGGCGAAAGAGCAGCCAGTCGCGCAGGGGCTTGAGGTGAGTTTGGGTCGCGAGGTCCATGGTGTGGCTTTCTGTGCTGGCTGATGTGGGGCATGGCTAGGTCATCCGCATTCAAGCGCCAAGCACGAAGACCGTCTTGCGCGGCATCAACCCAAGCCCACGCGGCGCAGCTGCGCACGCAGCTCGTCAATCTGGTCGAGCAGCTCGAGCATCACGGCCACGCTGTGCAAGGGCGCGTCAAAGTCGCGTTGCAGGCGGTGGATACGGCGCACGCGCGCCAGCGCTACGCCGTCGAAGCGCCAGGGCGGCTGCGGCGCCACGGGTGCGAGCAGGCCCTCGTCCATCAACTCGTGGATGAAGTTGACGTCGCTGTGGCAGGCCACCGCAAAGGTCTCGATGTCCAGCGCCTGCTCGTCGTCGATGCACACGCCCAGGATGATGCTTAGCTGGTTCATGTGGCAGCTCCTTGCGGCGCGCGTGGATCGAAGGCCAACTCGTTGGCCATCTGGCGGTAGAGCGCGCGTGCACGGTCGCTGTCGGCCGCGGGCAAGACGACGTCGAGCACGACGTAGGCGTCACCCGCCATGCCCGTGGCCTGCGCTGCCGGGATGCCGCGCCCGCGCAAGCGCAAGCGGCGCCCGCTCTGCGATCCTGACGGCACGTTCATCTCGACCGTGCCGTCCAGCGTAGGCACGGGCACCGAAGCCCCGAGCGCTGCTTCCCAAGGCGCCACGGGCAGCGTGGTGTAGAGGTCGCGGCCGTCGACACGCCAGCGTGGGTGGGGCGCGAACTCGACTTCAAGATAGAGGTCACCGTGGCTGACGCCGTCGCTGCTGCTACTGCCGCCGTCGATGCCAGGCGAGCCCTGGCCGGCCAGGCGGATCTGCTGCCCTGCGCGTATGCCTTTGGGGATCACCACTTGCAGTGTGCGTTCGCGCAGCGCGACATGGCCCTGCGCGTCCATCTCGGGGCTGTGCAGCGTCAGCTCGCGGGTGGCTCCATGAAAGCTATCTTCCAGCGGCACCACGATCTTGGCGTGGTGATCCTGGCCACGCCGGCTGTGGCTTCGCGCGCCGCCGCCGCGCCGCGCAGCACCAAAGAGTGCTTCGAAAAAGTCACTGTGCGCGCCCGCGTCTTCAAAGCCGCCGGGTGCACCGCTGAACTCGAAACCACCGTCCCAGCCCGGTGGTGGCTGGAAGGGCTGGCCTGCGCGCGCGCCCTGGCCCACGCGGTCGTAGGCGGCGCGCTTTTCGGGGTCACGCAAGACCTCGTGAGCTTCGTTGAGCTCCTGCATGCGCGCGGCGGCCTCGGGCGCCTTGTTCAGATCCGGGTGGTGCTTGCGTGCCAGGCGCCGAAAGGCTTTCTTGATGTCGTCGTCGCCGGCCTTGCGGTCGACACCGAGCACCTGGTAGTAGTCCTTGAAATCCATGCCTGCGATTGGCCACGCAGATGGCCATGCGCATCTTGATGGGTGTCAAGCGCGGCGCCAATGCTTGGTGCGTCACGCGGGGCCAAAAAAAAAGGGCCTGGCGTTGGCCAGACCCTCGGTGTGTGGTGGAGACGAGGTCCGCCGATATCGAACTTCAGGCCGTCTCAATCTGCATCACGAGCATGCACTGTTCATAGGTAAATAAGAGAAGACTTGACGCAACCTGCATCACGTCGCATCATCCAATGGCGCCAACATGAATGGGTTGGTGTTGGGGTACGGTGATGCCACGCAAATCGAGAGAGCTGTCGGCGCTGGAAGTGGGCAGAAAAGCCGAGCCTGGCCTGCACTTCGTCGGTGGCGTGGCCGGCCTGGCGCTTCAGGTGCAACCCAGCGGCGCACGCAGTTGGATCCTTCGAGTCTCGGTCGGAGTCAAGCGGCGCGAGATGGGTTTGGGTGGCTTCCCTGACGTGACGCTGGCCGATGCCCGCCGGCGCGCGCGCGAAGAGCGAGAGAAGATCGACAAGGGGCTGG
>JANMMH010000667.1:0-3081 GCA_031373055.1 Rubrivivax sp.
GCCTTCGTCACCGCCGGCTCGCAAATCGTGCCTCGCCATCTGATCGAAGCCTTTCACGCACGCGGCGTGCCGGTGGCGCAGGTTTACGGTGCGACGGAAACCGGGCCGGTGTCGGTGGTGTTGCGCCCGGCCGAGGCTTACGCGCATATCGGATGTATCGGCCGGCCAGCCCTGGGCGTGCAGCTGCGACTTGGCGTGGAGGGTGAGATCCAGCTGCGTGCGCCCAATCTCATGCGCGGCTATCACCGCCAAGCCGAACCCCCGTTCGACGCCCAGGGTTGGTTCGCCACCGGCGACCTGGCCGTGAGGCACGACGGCGGCATGCTCGAAGTGGTGGGCCGCAGCAGCGAGCTCATCATTTCGGGCGGCGAGAACATTCACCCGGCGGAGATCGAAAGCCTGGTGATGCAGATGAGCGGTGTGGCCGACTGTGCAGTCGTTGGGCTCGCCGATGCGCACTGGGGCGAAGTTCCGGTGCTGGCGCTGGTGCTCAAACCTGGCGCGACGCTTGACGAGCGGGCCCTGCTGGCGGACTTGCGGCGCCATCTCGCCGGCTTCAAACTGCCCAAACAAGTGCTGTTTCTCGATGAACTGCCGCGCACCGCACTGGGCAAGGTGCAACGGCCGGCGCTGGGGGCCACCATGCACGAAAGGTTTCAGCCCAAGCTTTGATTTGGGTCGTCTTGATTTCCACGCGCTCGGCCCCCACGTCCATGGCAGTTGGAGGTTCACACCATGCGTTTCGAAAAACTCACCACCGCGTTCCAGCAAGCCCTGGGCGACGCCCAAAGCCTGGCCGTCGCGCGCGACAACCCCTACATCGAGCCGGCGCACTTGCTGCTAGCCATGCTGCGACAAAGCGATGGCCCCAAGGCCTTGCTGGAGCGCGCCGGCGCCAACACCCAGGCGCTGGTGCTGGCCATGGAAACCGCCATCAACGGCTTGCCTTCGGTGCAAGGCGGTGGCCAGCCGGTGCAGCCCGGGCGCGACCTGGTGAACCTGCTGCAAGCCGCTGACAAAGAAGCCGGCAAGCTGGGTGATCAGTTCATCGCCAATGAGATGTTTTTGCTGGCCTTGTCCGACGCCAAGACCGACCTCGGCGGCGTGGTGCGTGGCCACGGCCTGACCCGCAAGGCGCTGGAAGCGGCCATCACGGCCGTGCGCGGTGGCCAGAAGGTCGACTCGGCCGAGGCCGAAGGCCAGCGTGAGGCTTTGAAGAAGTACACGCTCGACCTCACCGAGCGCGCGCGCCTGGGCAAGCTCGACCCGGTGATCGGCCGCGACGATGAGATTCGCCGCGCCATCCAGGTCTTGCAGCGGCGCACGAAGAACAACCCGGTGCTCATTGGCGAGCCGGGTGTGGGCAAGACGGCCATCGTCGAAGGTCTGGCGCAGCGCATCGTGCATGGCGAGGTGCCCGACTCACTCAAAGACAAGCGCGTGCTCTCGCTGGACATGGCCGGCCTCTTGGCCGGCGCCAAGTTCCGTGGTGAATTCGAAGAGCGGCTGAAGGCCGTGTTGAAGGAAGTGGCGGCCGATGAAGGCCGCATCATCTTGTTCATCGACGAGATGCACACCATGGTCGGTGCGGGCAAGGCCGAAGGCGCCATCGACGCCGGCAACATGCTCAAGCCCGCCCTGGCGCGCGGCGAGCTGCATTGCATTGGCGCCACCACGCTCAACGAGTACCGCAAGTACGTTGAAAAGGACGCCGCGCTCGAGCGCCGTTTTCAGAAAGTACTGGTCGACGAGCCCAGTGTCGAGGCCACCGTGGCCATCCTGCGTGGCTTGCAGGAAAAGTACGAAGTGCACCATGGCGTGGAGATCACCGACCCGGCCATCGTGGCGGCGGCCGAACTCAGCCACCGCTACATCACCGACCGTTTCTTGCCCGACAAGGCGATCGACCTCATCGACGAAGCTGCGGCCAAGGTGAAGATCGAAATCGATTCCAAACCTGAGGTCATGGACAAGCTTGACCGCCGCCTCATCCAGCTGAAGATCGAGCGCGAAGCGGTGAAGAAGGAGCGCGACGAAGCCTCGCAAAAACGCCTGGGCCTGATCGAAGAAGAGATCGTCAAGCTCGGGCTTGAGGCCGCCGATCTAGAAGAGATCTGGAAGGCCGAAAAGGCCGCCGCGCAAGGCTCGGCGCACATCAAGGAAGAGATCGACCGCATCCGCGGCCAGGTCGACGAGCTCACGCGCAAAGGCGACCTCAACAAGGTGGCCGAGCTGCAGTACGGCAAGCTGCCCGAGCTGGAAAAGAAGCTGCGTGAAGCGCAGGCCAAGGAAGCCGGCAAGAAGGGCGGCAGCAAGCCGCAGCTGCTGCGCACGCTAGTGGGCGCCGAAGAGATCGCCGAAGTGGTGTCACGCGCCACAGGCATCCCGGTATCGAAGTTGATGCAGGGCGAGCGCGACAAGCTCTTGCAGATGGAGGCCAAGCTGCACGAGCGTGTGGTCGGGCAAGACGAGGCCATTACGGCCGTGGCCGACGCCATCCGCCGCTCACGCGCGGGGCTGTCCGACCCGAACCGGCCGCTGGGCTCGTTCCTCTTTCTCGGCCCCACGGGCGTGGGCAAGACCGAGCTGTGCAAGGCGCTGGCTGGGTTCTTGTTCGACAGTGAAGACCACATGATCCGGGTCGACATGAGCGAGTACATGGAAAAGCATTCGGTCAGCCGCTTGATCGGCGCGCCGCCGGGCTACATCGGTTACGACGAAGGCGGTGCGCTTACAGAAGCCGTTAGACGCAAGCCCTACAGCGTGCTCTTGCTTGACGAAGTAGAAAAAGCGCACCCGGATGTCTTCAATGTGCTCTTGCAAGTGCTCGACGACGGCCGCCTGACCGACGGCCAGGGCCGCACCGTGGACTTCAAGAACACGGTCATCGTGATGACCAGCAACCTGGGCTCGCAGATGATCATGCAGATGGTCGGCAAACCCAGCGAGGACATCCGCGCAGCGGTGTGGGCTGAGGTCAAGCAGCACTTCCGCCCGGAGTTCCTGAACCGCATCGACGAGAACGTGGTCTTCCACGCGCTCGACCAGAAGCACATCGAGAACATCGCGCGCATTCAGCTG
>JANMMH010000739.1:0-7258 GCA_031373055.1 Rubrivivax sp.
GACGTGCTGAACTACAAAGGCAAGCGGCGTGATTCGCTGGTGGGCACCATCTCGGCCGGCCCGCTGGCCGACAGCTTTGACGGCGCCGACTGGAGGGCCTTCGTCGCCGACTACCAAAAGAGCTACCCGGTCTCGGCAGGCGGCTACCCCAGCCCCAGCCTCTTCGCCTTCGTCTACTACACCAACATGAAGGCCGCGCTCGATGGCCTGGCCGCTGTCAACGGCGACCTCGGCGGTGGCCACGCCAGGTACCGCGAGGCACTGCAAAAGATGGTGCTCAAGACCCCCACCGGCGAGGTGCGTTTGGACGCCAACCGCCAGGCCATCGGCACCACCTTCGTCACCGAGGTCGTGAAGGACGCCAAGGGCGAACTCACGACCAAGGTGCTGCGCAAGGTCGACAACGTGGACCAGACGCTGGGCATGAAGAAAGAGGACTTCCAGATTGGCTCGCGCGATGTTCCGGCTTGCCCCTGATTTAGCTTGTTAGCACCGGTGGCCACACTCAACCCGACCCGTTCCACCGCCGCGCGCGGTGCGGCACCCTTGGCGTCCAACAACGCCTTGGTGCTGCACCACGTCACGCGCGCCTTTGGCGCCTTGCGCGCAGTGGACGATGTCTCGTTGACGGTGGCCGCCGGCCAGAAGTACGCCGTGCTGGGCAGCAACGGCGCGGGCAAGACGATGCTCTTCAACACCATCACGGGTGACTTTGCGCCCACGGCCGGGCGCATTGACTTCTTCGGTGAAGACATCACCGAGTTGCCACCGCACGAGCGCATCAGGAAGGGCCTGCGGCGCACCTACCAGTCGTCGCTGCTCTTTCGTGACCTGAGCGTGCGCGACAACCTCTTCCTGGCCATTCGCGGTGTCAGTAGCAGCCGCTACAGCTTCTGGCGCGCACGCCAGGGCAGCGCCTCGATGCGCGCCACGCAAGAGCTGCTGGAGCGTGTGCGGCTGACGCACATCGCGGATGAGGCCGTGGCCAGCCTCTCGCACGGCCAGCAGCGCCAGCTTGAAGTCGGCATGGCGCTAGCTGGCGCGCCGCGACTCATTCTGTTTGACGAACCCGCAGCGGGCCTCTCGCCCGCTGAGCGGCGCGAGCTCGTGCTGCTGCTGCGCTCACTGCCGGCGCACATGAGTTTTGTGCTCATCGAGCATGACCTGGACATCGCCCTGCGCGTCGTCGACAAGGTCACGGTGATGCACAACGGCCGCGAGCTCAAGACCGGCACGCCGGCCGAGATTGAAGGCGACGCGCAGGTGCAGGCGATTTACATGGGGAGCAAACACTGATGGCCTGGGGCCGCGCCGCTTCAGCCGACAAGGCCGCGCGCGAGCCCGCGCTGGTGCTCGAAGGCCTGGACGTCTACTACGGCCGCGCGCATGCCTTGCAAACCGTCAACCTGCGCCTGGAGCGCGGCGTGGTGGGCATCGTCGGGCGCAACGGCATGGGCAAGACGACGCTGTGCAACGCCATCACGGGCCTCGTACCAGCCCGTGGCAGCGTGAAGTTATTCGGCGACGAAGTCCTCGGCCTGCCACCGCACCAGATCACCCGCCGTGGCATGGCCTACGTGCCGCAGGGTCGGCGTGTCTGGCCATCGTTGACGGTGGACGAAACGCTGCGCCTCGTCGCCAAACATAAGCGCGTGATCGAGCGCGTCTACGGCTTGTTCCCGCGCCTGGCTGAGCGCAAGAGCAACGGCGGCGCGCAGCTCAGCGGCGGCGAGCAGCAGATGCTGGCCATTGGCCGCGCGCTCTTGCTGGAGCCGCGCCTCTTGGTCATGGACGAGCCCACCGAGGGCCTGGCGCCGGTCATCGTCGAGCAGGTGGCGCAAGCCCTGCGCGAGCTGGCGCAGGCGGGTGAGATCGCCGTGCTCTTGATCGAGCAGAACCTGGGCGTGGCCATCGAGGTCGCCGACCGCATCGGCATCATGGTCAACGGCCGCATCGCGCACGAGATGCCGGCGGCGGAGCTCGCCGCCAACCGTGAACTGCAAGAGCGCCTGCTCGGCGTGCGCTCACATGGTGACGATGACGACGAGGCCGCCGATGTCGGGGCCGCCGCGCCCATGGAGACGCCACCCACGCTGACCGTGCGTCGCGCCTACGCCGATGCCGCCAGCCCGATGCCATCGCTCGACGAGCGTGCGCCGCGCACGGTGCGTGGCTTCAACCGTTGGAATGCGGGCGACGGCACGGCGCCCGTGGGCGACATCGCGCGCGACGCGCCTGCTACGCCGGCTCCATCCACGCAAGCGCTAACACCCAACACACGCGCAGCCGAGGTGCTGGCATTCCCCGTCGCTGCCACGAGCGGCCGCGCGGCTTACGTCGTCGGCACCTTCGACACCAAAGGCCGCGAGCTCTTCTACCTGCGCCAGTGCCTGGAAAAACTCGGCCTGCGCGTGGTCACCGTCGACCTCGCCACCAGCGGCCGCCCTTCACCCGCCAGCGTGCACCCGCGCGAGGTGGCCCGCCATCACCCGCAGGGGGAAGCGGCCGTCTTCACCGGCGACCGCGGCGGCGCGGTGGCGGCCATGGCGCTGGCGTTTGAGCGTTTCATCGCCACACGGCGCGACCTCGGCGGCATCATTTCTGCCGGCGGCTCGGGCGGCACCACGCTGGCCACTGCCGCCATGCGTGTGCTGCCCGTCGGCTGCCCGAAAGTGATGGTCTCGACCATGGCCAGCGGCGACACGCGGCCGTATGTGGGCCCGAGCGACATCTGCATGATGTATTCGGTGACCGACGTGCAGGGCATCAACCGCATCAGCGAGGTGGTGCTGGCCAACGCCGCGCACGCGCTGGCCGGCATGCTCGCCCACCCACCTGCGCGTGCCACCGTCACCAAGCCCGCGCTGGGCTTGACGATGTTTGGCGTGACGACGACGTGCGTGCAGGCCGTTGCCAAGCAGCTCGAAGCGGACTACGACTGCCTCGTCTTCCACGCCACCGGCACGGGCGGGCAGTCGATGGAAAAGCTCGCCGAGTCGGGCCTGCTCGACGGCGTGATCGACGTCAGCACCACCGAAGTCGCCGATGAAATCGCGGGCGGCGTGCTGAGCGCCGGGCCGACGCGGATGGACGTTTTCGCGCGCCACGCGCTGCCCTATGTGGGCTCATGCGGCGCGCTGGACATGGCGAACTTCGGCGCCTGGGACACCGTGCCCGAACGCTTCAAGGCGCGCCGCCTCTACCGTCATAACCCCACGGTGACGCTGATGCGCACGACGAGCGATGAATGCCGCGCGATCGGTGAATTCATCATCAAGAAGCTCAACGCCATGGCTGGCCCCGTGCGCTTTCTTATCCCCGAAGGTGGCGTCTCGGCCATCGACATGCCCGGCGGCCCCTTCCACGACCCGCAAGCCAACCGCGTGCTCTTCGACACGATCGCGCAGGGCTTTCGCACCAGCGCGCAGCGCCGGCTTGTGCGCTTGCCCCTGCACATCAACGACGAGGCCTTTGCGCAAGCGCTGGTGGCCGCGTGGTTGGAGATTGCGCCCCATCACACCCAAGCGCGCCGCGCCTAGAGAAGCCCCATGCCACGCATCAACCGCACCGAACTCTTGTCACGCCTGAACGTGAAGATCGCCAAGGGCCAGCCCATCATTGGCGGCGGCGCCGGTACGGGCTTGTCGGCCAAGTGCGAAGAAGCCGGTGGCATCGACTTGATCGTCATTTACAACTCCGGCCGCTACCGCATGGCCGGCCGCGGCTCGCTCGCCGGGCTCCTGGCTTACGGCAACGCCAACGAGATCGTTTGCGAGATGGCGCATGAAGTGCTGCCCGTGGTGAAGCACACGCCGGTGCTGGCGGGCGTGAACGGAACCGACCCTTTCATGATCCCCGAGCAGTTCTTGCAGCGGCTCATCGGCCTCGGTTTCTCAGGCATCCAGAACTTCCCCACCGTCGGGCTGATCGACGGCAACTTCCGGGCCAACCTGGAAGAGACCGGCATGGGCTACGGCCTCGAAGTCGAGCTCATTGCGCGCGCCCGCAAGCTCGACTTGTTGACCACGCCTTACGTCTTCAGCGAAGCCGATGCACGCGCCATGGCCGGCGCCGGCGCCGACGTGGTGGTGTGCCATCTGGGCTTGACGACAGGCGGCAGCATCGGCGCTGAAACCGCCATGAAGCTGGCCGACTGCGTAGCGCCGATTCGCGCCTGGGCGGCCGCCGCCAAGGCCGTCAAGCCCGATGTCATCGTGCTCTGTCACGGCGGGCCCATCGCCACGCCCGACGACGCGAGCTACATCCTCAAGCACTGCCCGGAATGCCACGGCTTCTACGGCGCGAGTTCGATGGAGCGGCTGCCCACCGAGCTGGCGCTGACGGCCACGACGCGGGCCTTTACACAGATCACTCGATAAGAGCGGAGACCACACCATGAGCGGCGCTGAATTCGGCAGTTTCATCCTCGGCCTGATCGTGGTGGCGATCGTCGTCGCCATTGCCATCTGGCTCTTGCACTGGCTCTACCTGCGCAGCAGCAAAGAGCGCGCGTTTGTGCGCACCGGCCTGGGCGGCCAGAAGGTGGTGCTCGACGGCGGCGCGTTTGTGCTGCCCATCGTGCACGAGGTCATTCCCGTGAACATGAACACCCTGCGTTTGGAAGTTAGCCGTGGGCGCGACAAAGCGCTGATCACCAAAGACCGCATGCGCGTGGACGTCATCGCCGAGTTCTATGTGCGTGTCGCTGCCAACCCCGAATCGGTGGCCGCGGCCGCGCAGACTCTGGGCCAGCGCACGATGGAGCCCGAGCAGTTGAAGGAACTGGTGGAAGGCAAGTTCGTCGACGCGCTGCGCACGGCTGCGGCCGAGATGACGATGGAAGAGCTGCACGAGAAGCGCGGCACCTACGTCAAGCGCGTGCGCGAGGCGGTGGCCGAAGACCTGACGAAGAACGGCCTGGAGCTTGAAGCCGCGTCGCTGACGCAACTCGACCAGACCGGCATGGAGTTCTTCAACCCCAGCAATGCCTTTGACGCCGAGGGCTTGACGCGGCTGACCGAACAGATTGAGCGCCGCAAGAAGCAGCGCAACGATGTCGAGCAAGACACGTTGGTGGCCATCCGCAACAAGAACCTCGAAGCCGAAAAGCTGTCACTGGAGATCGACCGCGAGAGTGAGACCGCGCGGCTGACGCAGCAGCGCGAGGTCGAGATCGCGCGTGCGCGCCAGCGCGCCGAGCTCGCCACCGAGCGCGCGCAGCGTGAGCAGCAGGCCGAGAGCGCGCAAATCGGCGCCAGGCAAGCGGTGGACGCCGCGCGCATTCGCAGCGAGCAGAGCATCGAGCAAGAGCGCATCGGCAAAGAGCGTGCGATCCAGACGTCGGAGATCGAGCGCCGCACCGCGCTGGAGCTCGGCGAGCAGCAGCGTGCCATCGCCGTGGCGCGTGAAAGCAAGGCTCAGAGCGAAGCCCAGGCCGACGCCGAAGTGGCGCGTGCCTTGGCGGTTAGCGCCGAAGAGAAGGTCTTCACCGCGCGTGAGGTCGAGATGGCCGAGCGCAAGAAGGCGATTGACCTCATCGGCGCGGCGCAGGTGGCCGAGCGCGATGCGCTGCGCCTGACCGTGGCCGCCACGGCCGAGAAGACGGCCAGCGCCGACCGCGGTGCGGCCATCCGTGCGCAGGCTGAGGCCGATGCCGACGCCGACAAGACCAAGTCGCTGGCACTGCGTGTGCGCGCTGAGATCGAGGCCGAGGCGCTGAGCCTGATGAACGCGGCGCACAACATGCTAACGCCCGAAGCACGCATGTCTGCCCTGCGCATGCGGCTCGTGGAGAAGGCCGAAGGCATCATCCGCGAGTCGGTCAAGCCGATGGAGCGCATCGAGGGCATCAAGATCTTGCATGTCGACGGGCTCGGCGGCTCGGGCGGCGGGCACGGCGGCGACAACGGTAACGGTGGCGGCGGCAACTTCGCCGACGGCGTGGTGAATTCCGCGCTGCGCTTTCGCGCGCAGGCGCCGCTGGTGGACCAGCTGCTGCGCGAAATCGGCATCGAAGGTGGCGACATCCAGCGCCTGGTGGGTGCCGCCAGCGGCGCCAACGCGGCGCTGCCACCTGCCGTGCCGACCGTTGCGCCGAACAAGGACTAAACCGTGCTGCGCTTGTACGTTTCCAGCGTCATCGACGCCAGCGCCGACACCGTGTGGGCGCGCATCCGCGACTTCAACGCGCTGCCGCAGTGGCACCCGGCCATCGCCGACAGCCGTATCGAGAATAACGAGCCAAGTGACCGCATTGGCTGCATCCGCCACTTCCACACGCGCGACGGCGGCATGATCCGCGAGAAGCTGCTGGCGCTGTCGGACTTCGACTACAGCTGCATCTACGAGATTCTGGAAAGCCCCATGGGCGTGGCGAATTACGTGGCGACGCTGAAGCTCACGCCGGTGACCGACGGCAACCGCTGCTTTGCGGAGTGGAGCGCCGAGTTCGACTGCGACGAAGGGCGTGAGCGTGAGCTCAGTACGCTCATCGGCGAGGGCGTGTTTCAGGGCGGGTTTGATGCGTTGAAGCGCCACTTCGGGCGACGCTGATGTTGCAGAAGGTCGTTCGTTCGACCGTCATCGACGCGCCGATCGCGCGCGTGTGGGCGGTGCTGCGCGACTTCAACAGCCACGACCAGTGGCACACCGTCGTCGCACGAAGCAAGATCGAGCGCGGGGAGAAAGGCGACCAAGTCGGCTGCGTGCGCAGCTTCACGCTGCAAGACGGCAACACCATCCGCGAACAGCTGCTGGCGCTGGACGACAGGCAGCACAAGAGCACCTACTGCATCGTTGAAGCCTCCGTGCCTTTGCAGCGTTATGTCGCCACCATCACGCTCAAGCCCGTGACCGACAGCGAACGTACCTTCTGGCACTGGGAATCCACCTTCGCCACGCCGCCAGGCATGGAGCGCGAACTGCGCGAGATGGTGGCGACGAACGTCTACGAAGCCGGCTTCGAGAACCTGCGCCGCCACCTGCGCCAGGGCGGCGACTTGCGCACGCCGGGCAGCGTGCCCTTGCCACGCGCGCTGGCGCTGCCCACGCGGCGCATCAGCGTGCCACGCTACGGCGACCCTCACGCGCTGGTGGCGGTGGACGCGCAGGTGCCGCCACCGCAACGCGGCGAGGTGCGCATTCAGCAGCGCGCGGTCGGCGTCAACTACATCGACATCTACCAGCGCCGTGGCTTCATCCCCGGCATGCTGGCCGAGGGCGGCACGCCGGGCATGGAAGCGGCGGGCACAGTGCTCGA
>JANMMH010000087.1:0-1965 GCA_031373055.1 Rubrivivax sp.
CGACCGCGCCGCGCTGCTGGCCAAGGCCGATTTGCTGACCGACATGGTGGGCGAATTCCCCGAGCTGCAAGGCGTGATGGGCGGCTACTACGCGCGCCACGACGGCGAGAGCGAGGCGGTGGCCTTCGCCGTCGAGGACCACTACAAACCGCGCTTTGCCGGCGACACATTGCCCCGTGGCGAGGCCGGTGTGGTGGTGGCGCTGGCCGACAAGCTCGAAACGCTGGCGGGCCTCTTTGGTATCGGCCAGTTGCCCACCGGCGACAAAGACCCGTTTGCACTGCGCCGCCACGCGTTGGGTGTGATTCGCATGCTGATCGAGCGCGACTTGGCGCTGGCCGTGCCACAGCTCGTGGCGATGGCGTTTGATGTTTTCCCCGCCGGCCACGGCCGCGCCACCGACGAGCTCAGCACCTTCCTCTACGACCGGCTTGTGGGCTCCCTGCGCGAGCAGGGCTACAGCGCGCAAGAGGTCGACGCCGTCATCACGCTGCGCCCGCCGCGCTGGGGCGAGATCCCCCAGCGGCTGGCGGCCGTACGTGCCTTCTCGGCGCTGCCCGAAGCGCAAGCGCTGGCGTCAGCCAACAAGCGCGTGGCCAACATCTTGAAGAAGGCCGAAGGCACGGTCGCCACGACCGTTGATACGGCGCTGCTGACCGAAAGCGCAGAGCAAACACTGGCCGCAGCCTTGGCCAGCATCGCGCCGAAAGCCGACGCCGCGTTTGAAGCCGGCGACTACAACAGCTCGCTACAAGCGCTGGCCGCACTCAAGGCGCCTGTCGATGCCTTCTTCGAGCAGGTCATGGTCAACGCCGAAGACGCGGCCCTGCGCGCCAACCGCTTGGCACTCTTGGGCAGCCTGCACCGCGCCATGAACCGCGTGGCCGACCTCTCAAGGCTGGCCAGTTGACATGCACATCACCAAGCTCGTCATCCTTGGCCGCGACGGCACCTTGAACCGCTATCGCGAAGACCACGTCAAAGCGCCCGACGAATGGGAGCCCTTGGCCGGCGCGCTTGAAGCCGTCTCGCGCCTGAACCACGCCGGCTGGCACACGGTGGTGGCCACGAACCAGGCGGGCATCGGGCGCGGCATGATCGACATGGCCAGCGTCAACGCTGTGCATGTCGAGATGAACCGCCAACTGCAAGCGCAAGGCGGGCGCCTTGACGCGGTGTTCTTCTGCCCGCACACACCCGAAGACCAATGCGACTGCCGCAAGCCCTTGCCCGGCATGCTGCAAGACATCGGCCGGCGCTACGGCATCAACCTGGCTAACGTTCCTATGGTGGGTGACACGCTGCGCGATCTGCACGCGGCGGTGGCCGCAGGTTGCGAGCCGCACCTGGTGCTGACCGGCCGTGCCGCCGCCTTGCCTGAAAGCGAACTGAAGGCGGGATTGGCCGCCGTGCCGGGCGCGCACGTGCACGCCGACCTTGAAGCCTTCGCCGAGTTCTTGCTCACTCGCGACCATGTTGCAGATTCCGCCAGCGGGGGGCTGCCACGATGAAGAGCGCGACGAAGGCTGTGTGGGCCCTGCGCTCGCTGCTCTACGTCATCTTTCTGGCCGTGACGGTCGTGCCCTGGGGCACGGCGATGGTGGTGCTGTCGGCCTTCACGCGCGGCGCGCCGGTGTACTGGGGCTGCGTGGGCTGGCTGCGCGTGGCGATGTGGGGTGTGCAGGTGATTTGCGGCGTGCGCTGGCGCGTCACCGGCATGCAGCATGTGCCGACGGCGGCCGACGGCCGCGCGGCGGTGCTGCTCGCACCCAAACACCAGTCGACACTGGAAGCTTTTTTGTTCCCCACGCTGATGCCGCACCCACTGGCCTACGTCTTCAAGCGCGAGCTGATCTACATCCCGTTTTTTGGCTGGGCGATGTCGCGCATGGACATGATCCACATCGACCGCAGCAAGCGCGCGCAGGCCTGGAACCTGGTGGCCGAACAAGGCAAGCGGCTCTT
>JANMMH010000807.1:0-2528 GCA_031373055.1 Rubrivivax sp.
CGGCCAGCAGGCGGCCCAGGCTGAAGATGTCGCTGGCGATGCCAGGCACCTGGCCGGCCATCTGCTCGGGGCTGGCATACGCGGGCGTCATGGCCAGCGCGGCGTCGTCACCCTGGCCCTGGATGCGCGAGATGCCGAAGTCCAGCAGCATGGCGCGGCCTTCGGCGTTGACCAGCACATTGGCCGGCTTGATGTCGCAGTGAATCACCAGGTGGCGGTGCGCATGCGCCACCGCATCGCATACCGTTTGAAAGAGCGCGAGCCGCGCGCCCAGATCCAACTTTTGGCGCTGGCACCAGACGTCCAGCGTGTCGCCTTCGGCGTACTCCATCACCAGGTACGGCTGGCCCGCAGGCGTGCTGCCGCCGTCCAGCAGCTTGGCGATATGTGGGTCGTTCATGCGCGCCAGCAACTGGCGCTCGCGCGTCAGCCGCTCCAGCGCCTGCGCGCCCGACGAGCCGAGCAAAAGTTTGATGGCCACTTGCTGCTGGTAATGGCCGTCGCTGCGTTCGGCCAGAAAGACATGGCCCATGCCGCCTTCACCCAAAGGCCGCAGCAGCGTCCACGCGCCCAGGCGCTCACCCGCGCGCAAGGCGGGAGCGAACCACTGCGCCGCGGCCTGCGCCAGCGGCTCGGCAAAGCTGGTGCGCTCGTCAAGATGCCCCAGCAGGCGCAGCACCTCGTCTTGCATCGCTGTGTCGGCGCCGAGTCTTTGCAAGGCCGCGCGCTGGCTGCCCACATTGGTGAGGTTGCACACCGCGTTGAAGAGCTGCTTGGCCAGGTGGTGGCGCGCCACCGTGTCGTCGTCCATCGCTGCCATGCGCTGTTGCCCTTGCCTTGCCGTCGTCAAAGCCGCGATGCTGCCACGCACTTGCCGCCAACCCGCATGGACTTCACCGAGTTGCCATGAACAATTGCGTCGAGCTCGCCATGCCCACCCCGCCCACACCCCTAGCGGCCACGCAGATCAGCGTGCTGTGCGTCGACACCAACGCCGACGCCGCAGCGAGCCCTGCCGAGCCTGCGCTGCTGCGCGACTGGCACGCGGCGGCGGCGCGCGTCGCGCGGGCCCTGGGCGGCAAATCGGGCCCGTTCAACGGGTCGCACTCGCTTCAAGCCGTGTTCAGCGCGGGAGCCGACCACGCCGAGCGCGCCCTGCAATGTGCCTTGACGCTGCTGGCACAAGCTCGGCAAGCTAACGCCGCCACGGCGGTGACACAACTGCGCCTGGGGCTGCACAGCGGCCCCGCCGACGCTGCAGCGCTGAGTGCCATGCAGCAAGCCGCCGCGTGCATCGCGTGCACCACGCCGGTGGGAGGTTTGGGGCTCAGCGTGCACAGCCAGGCTTGGCTGCGCAGCGTGTGCGATGTCAGCGCCGCCACGCCGCTGCGTTTGCCCGGCGTTGACGAAGCCTTGCAGTGCGGCGTGCTGGTGCGCGAACGGCTGCGGCCCGAGGCTGTGGCGGCCGAGCCCGGCCAGAGCGTGCACGCGCCCATCGGCAATGCCGCACCGGCTGCCGCGTTGCAGCAAGCCTTTGACGCGCTGTATGCAAGGCAGCAGGCCGTGGCCATCACCGTGGTGGCCGAGGCCGGCGTCGGCAAGAGCCACCTGCTGCGCGGCTTCCTGGCCCGCACTGAGCGCCACCCGCAGCCCTTGCATGTGCTGCGTGGCCAGGCGCTGGCGGCGCGTGAACACGAAGCCTTTGGTCTGTTGGGCGAGCTGCTGCGCCGGCTCTTGCACATCGACACGAACGACACGCCCGCGGCGGCGCGCGGCAAGCTCGAACAACGCATCGCTCCGTGGTTCGAGCAGGAGCATGGCGCCACGGTGGCGCTGGGCCACGCCCATGTGCTGGGCCACTTGATCGGCGTCGACGCCAGCGACAGCGAGCATGTGCAGGGCATCGCGGACGACCCTGCGCAGCTGCGCCGGCGCGCCCTGCACGTGGCCACGCAGTGGCTGCGCCTACTCAGTGCCGGCGGCACCGTGCCGCTGCTGCTGGTGGTTGAAGACCTGCACTGGGCCGACAGCGCCACGCTGGAGTTTCTGGAACAGCTGCTCAAGGGCAACGCCGACATGGCGCTGCTCATCGTCGCCAGTGCGCGGCCTTCATTGGCGGCACGGCGGCCGGCCTGGATGTCGGCGGCGGGCGCGCACCAGCACCTCGAGCTCGGTCGACTCAGCGAGCAGGCCAGCCGCGCCTTGGCCGCGCGGCTGCTCAGCGGCTTGCCGCAGGTGCCAGCCGAATTGATAACGCTCGTCGTGAACGGCGCTGAAGGCCACCCGCTGTGCATCGAGCAGCGCGTGCAATTGCTCATCGACCAAGGCGTGATCCACGCCGCGCTGGAGCGCTGGCGCCTGGACGCAGCGCGCCTGCGCCGCGCCCAACTGCCGGCCAGCTTGGACGCGGTGGTGCGGGCGCGCCTGGCCTTGCTGCCCGCCCAGGAGCGCGCTGCGTTGCAGCAGGCCAGTGTGCTGGGCACCAGCTTTCCAGCGCAAGCCTTGGCACTGCTGGACGCCGACGCCGC
>JANMMH010000097.1:0-19077 GCA_031373055.1 Rubrivivax sp.
TTGGCTTCAAACCAGGGAAAGAATTCGAGCATGCCTGCGCACATCTGCCAGGCCGCTTGCAGATGGCTCGCGTCGCTACGCGGGGTGAGGTCGGGGAAGTAGCGCGCCAACATGTGCGCACGCTCGGCGTCGTCAAAGTGCGCGGCGTTGTCCAGCAGCAGGTGCGCCACGCTGGGCGCATGGCGCAGCGCGTAGGCGATGCCCAACTGCGCGCCCGTGGCCGAGCCGTAGAGCATGAAGCGTGGGCCGGCTACGTCGGCGAGCAAGGCGTGCAGCGGTGCCACGTAGTCGGCCATCTGCGTGGGCAGCGTGGGCAAAGCATCGGAGCCGCCGTAGCCTGGCGTGTCGACGGCGATGACGTGCAGGTGCGGCGCCAGCATCGCCATCCACGGCTCGAACATCGCCGAGCTGCGTGGTGATGGGTGCAGCAGCACGAGCGTGCGCGCATGGCCGCGGCCAGCCTCGCGGTAGTGCAGCGTCAGGCCGTTGTGGCGATGCAAACCACGCTCGACCGTGGGCGTGGGCATCAACGCCACCCTCAACGCACCAAGGCCAGCGACAGCCCCGGCCACGCCACCACAACCAAGAGCCCGAGCAACAAGATCCCGATGAAGGGCAGCACCGCGCGGCAGCAGTCGGCAAAGCTCTCCTTGAACGCCACTGAGGCCACGATGAGGTTCAAGCCCATGGGCGGCGTGAGGTAGCCGATCTCCAGGTTCACCAGCATGATCATGCCGAAGTGAACCGGGTCCAGGCCCATCGCCTTGGCCATGGGCACGAGTACCGGCGCCAGGATCAGGATGGCCGAGCCGATGTCGATCAAACAGCCCACCGCCAGCAGCAAGAGGTTGACCAGGATCAGGAAGCTCAGCTTGTCGGTGATGACGCTGCTCATCCACTGCGCCGCCATCTCGGGCACATGCTTCTCGGCCAGGAAGATGTTGATGCTAACGGCCATGATGAGCATGGGAAAGAGCGCGCCCGACATCTTCACCGTCTCTTGCGTGATCTCGAAAAGCTTGTGCAGCGTGAGCTGGCGGTGCACAAAGACGTCGATCAGCACGGCGTAGAACAGCGCCACCACCGCCGACTCGGTGGCTGTGAAGTAGCCGCTGTAGATGCCGCCCAGGATGATCACCGGCACCATCAGCGCGAAAACACCGTCGCGCAGCGAGTGCAGGATTTCGCGCACGTCATAGCGCTCGGCTTGGCGCAGCTTGCGGTTCTTCACGACGGCGTAGACGGCCAACATCAAGGCCAGCATGAGGCCCGGCAGCACACCCGCTTTGAAAAGCTCGGTGATCGAGACCTGGGTCATGATGCCGTACAAGATCATGGGAATCGACGGCGGGATGATGATGCCCAGCGTGCCCGCCGCGCACAGCAGCCCAAGTGAGAACAGCCGCTCGTAGCCCGCCTTCAGCATGGCCGGGTAGAGCACGCCGCCCACCGCCAGCATGGTGACTGTGGACGAGCCGCAGATGGCGGCGAAGAGCGAACACGACAGCACCGCCGCCAACGCCAGGCCGCCGGGGATGGGCGCCGTGAAGGCCGACATCACGCGGATCAAACGCGCGGCGATGCTGCCGTTGGCCATCACGTTGCCGGCCAGCACATAGAGCGGGATGGCCAGAAAGTTTTCGTTGCGCGCGTTTTGCCAGGCGTCGAGCGCGGTGTTTTCAACCGCGCCGTTGCTGTAGAAGTAGTAGAGCCAGGCCGAGGCCAGGCCCAGCACGACGATCATGTTCTGGCGCAGCCACAGCAAGAGCGGCACCATCAGCACGAGGCCGACGATGGGCAGGTAGGCGCTCATCGCGCGCCCTCCTTCGGTGGCGCAAAGGCGGCGATCTGCTCTTCGCTGGGCGGTGCGTTCTCGCCGCCTGAAGCAGCAGGGCGCAATGCAGGCCAGCACGCGTAGATGGCGTGGCGCAAGGTGGCCAGTGCGAAGGCGGCGATGAGGAAGACCTGGAACGGCCAGATCTGCCACTGCAAGACCGGGTCGGTCTCTTGCAGCTTCACGCTCTCGACGGTGATGCGCCAGCACAGCACGCCCGCGCCGATACAAAAGAGTGCGAAGCCTGCGTCGGTGAGACGCTCGAACAGGGCCTCGCGTCCGCCAGGTGCTAACTTGTCAAGGAAGCGGGGCCGCAGGTGCGCGCCGCCCGACGACGCAATGCCCATGCCGACGAACGCGATGAAGACGTTGGCGTAGACGGCGATGGGTGTCGCCCAAATTTTGCCGCTGCCCAGGAACTCGCGGCCCACGATGTCCAGGCCCAGCACCACCACCATGGTGAAGAAGGCGAGGCTGGTGCCGGCTTGCTCCAGCCATGACATCCAGCGCAGCAGCGCGGCGGGGGCCTTCATCAGCGCACGCTGGCAAGGTCTTTCTGGATCTCGTCGTAGATCTTCTTCGCCTCAGGCCCCAGGCCGGCCAGGATCTCGTCGCTGGCCTTCTTGCCTGCCGCCTGCCAGGCGACGAGCTCGCTGGCGTTGGGCTTGTAGACGGTGACGCCCTTGCTGGCGGCCTCGGCAATGAATTTGTCGTTGCTCGCACGCGCCTCGCGCGCTTGTTCGCGTGCATTCCAGCCGTTGGTCACCAAGGTCTTGTGCTCGTTTGAGAGTTTGTCGAACCACTCCTTGTTGCACATGATGGTGCCGGAGTCGAAGGCGTGCGCGGTCAGCGTGTAGTGCGGTGCCGACTTGGCGATGAAGGCGCTGTAAATGATGATGCCCGACTCACCGCCTTTGATGAGCCCGGTTTGCAAGCCAGGCACGGCTTCAGAAATCGGCAGCACCACCGCTTCGGCGCCGGTGGCCTTGACCCAGGTTTGTGACGCGCGTGACTGCGTGGCGCGCAGCTTCTGGCCTTTGATGTCGGCGGGCGCTTTGATCGGCATCACGCTGTAGCTGTGCGTGAAGCCGACCTCGACGAACTGCAACATGGCCACGCCCTTGGCGGCAAAGAGTTTGCGGTACGCATCGGTCAAACCCTTGTCGTAAGCAGCATCCACCTCTTTGAAGTTATTAAAGAGGTAGGGAAGCTGCAAGACGCTGACCTCAGGCAGGATGGTCGACGAGCCTTGCAGCGAGGCGCCCACGCAGTCCACGCGGCCACGGCGCAGGTTGGACAAGAGGTTGCCCTCGTTGGGGTCGTTGGTGTTGAGGTCGACCTTGATGGCGCCCTTGCTGCCTTGCTCGATGCTGTCTTTGAACTTCTGCCAGTAGGCGGCGAACAGGCTGCCCGGTGGCGCGAAGGCTCCGCTGCGCAGCACGATGGGCTCGTTGGCCTGCGCAACCGCCGCGCTGAAGAGGGCGAGGACGCTAACGGCCAAGCTCAGTGCGGTCAGTTTGATGCTCATGGGGTGCTTCCTTCAGGCGATGGCAGGCCAAGGCTGCCAGGGTTCATCAGACCACGCGGGTCAACGTGGGTCTTCAACGCGCTGAGCAGAGCGCGCGTGGGCGGGCTCAAGCGCGGCAGGTGCGTGTAGGCGCGGCCGACCTGGAAGTGCACCGCGCCGTGCGCGTCCAGGCATTCGGCCACCTCGTGCCACAGCCGCTGCACCAGCGCACGCGCGGCCGGCGCGGCAGGGCGTGCGCGCCATGGCGCAGTGAGGCTTTCACCCAGCACGTCCACATGCAGCGGGTAGATCTCATCAGGCCAATAAAAGCAGGGCTCGAAGAGAAAGGCGCGATCCAGATTGGCGGTGAGCGGCGAGTAGACGATGCCGTGTTCTTTCATCAGCGTGGCGTGGCCGGCAATGAGCGCCTCTACCGCCTGCACGGTGGCCAGCGCGCGCGACAGCGGCACGATGCCATGCACGGGCACCCAACGGTCGCCGTTGTAGGCCAGCACCGAGCGCAGCGGCTGGAAGGGCTGCGCACGCAGCACCTGCGGCACCGAGGCCGCCTGCGCTGTCGCCTGGTGGCTACGCGCGATGTCGGCCACGCGTGCTAACAAGCTATCGACATGGGCGCTCGAGTCGCCGTCAAGCGCCAGGTGGATGGAGTAGGGGAAGCTGCCCAGGTAGTCGGTGCCCGCCATGGCCACGCTGGCGGCGGCTTTCAGACCCACCGCCAGCGTCGCGCCCGAGCGCGCAATCTGCGTCAGCGTCTTCACGCCTTCACTCAGCTTGTTGCCGGTCTGCGCCGAGTGCGTGGCCTTGTAGGCGTCGATGCCAAAACACTCTGAGCCCAGGCCTTGCTGCATGAGTGCGACCTGGCAGCCCACCATCTGCGCGATGCTGGCAAATCCATAGCTCGCAAAGCCCTGTGCCAACGGCGCGCGAATGAGGCGCAGCGTGGCGGTGGCCTTGATGCCCAGGGCGCCGGTGTCACCGACAAAGAGGCCCGTGAGGTCGGGGCCGCCGATGCGTGCGAACGCGCTGTTGCCCGTGAAGCCGGCGCTGCCGGTGGTGAGCAGCTCACCGTTGGCCAACACGACTTGCAGCCCGAGCACCGACTCGGCCACCGTGCCGTGTTGGCCGGCGCCAAAGAACATGCTGTTTTGCGACAGCGCACCGCCCACCGTGGCGCGCAGGCCCGACAGTGGCCCGCCATAAGGCGTCATCAAACCCGTGCCCGACAAAGCCTCACGCACCTGCGCCCAGGTGCACCCGGCTTCGACGGTGATGAACATGTCCGCAGCATTGAGCTCGACGATGCCGTTCAACCGCGTGAGGTCGACGCAGACCCAGGCGCGCGCCGCGTCTTGCGGTAGGTAGCCTTGCGTGTACGACATGCCACCACCACGCGGCACGACGGCCAGGCCTTGCGCAGTGATGTGTGCCACCGCCTGCGCCAGTGCGGCCACCGTGCGGGGTGCGATCACTGCGGCGGGCAGCTTGGCCGCATGCGAGAAGATGTCGTGCGCCACGAGCTCGCGGCTGCGTGCGTCGTCGGACACGGCGTCTGCGCCGCAGAGCTCGCGCAGCGTGCTGATGAGGCTCCCGTGCGACATGCTCAAAGCGACTCGTGGCGCAACACAGTCGCGTAGCGAAACAGGTCAGCCCGGTGCCACGACACGGCCACAAGGCTGAGCACGCCCTGGCGGTCGAAGTAAGCGCGGCGTGCGCGCAGGCTGGGCGCGCCGGTGCGTGTTTGCAAAAGCTGCGCGGACTCAGCGTCCAGCGACACGGCTTCGAACACTTGCTCGATACGCCCCAGCGTGCGCGCGTCCAGCCACTCCAGCATCACCGGCAGCGCGGTCTCGGTCTTCAGAAGTTTCTCGCGCCTGCGCGCCGGCTGCGGCGGGATCAGCACCTGCGACAGCGCAAACGGACGGCCCACCTGACCGGCCTCGACACGCTCGCTGCGCAGCGCCATCAGCTCGATGCAGCGTGCGCCCACCGCGCAGCCCAGCGTGCTGGCCATCGCCGCGTCGGCTGTGACTTCACGCGTGGCGATGACCTTCAGCCGCGTGGCGTTGCCGTACTGCATCAGGTCTTCGATGCTGTCCACCGTCTGGCGGTAGCGCACCGGTGGCGTGTCGGTGATGACCACCGAGCCCGAGCCCTGGCGGCGCGAGATGAGCCCGCTCTCTTCAAGAATGCGCAAGGCCTCGCGTACGGTGTGGCGGCTGGCTTGCAGCTGCACGCACAGCTCGGTCTCGGCCGGCAAGGCGCTGCCCACGGCGTACTGCTTGCTAACGATGCCGTTGATGAGCTCGTCGGCAATGGCGCGGTAGCGGGGAATCTTCTTGAGCGTCATGAGCCTTGCTGCGCAGGTGCCGGGGGCTGGCTGCAATGATTGCAGCGCCTAAGGCCCCGACTCTAGAATATGTCCGTACAACTTTAACCCGGTTCGAACCCGCATCGATGACGGACCTGCCGCCTGCCTCCACCGCCGTCGAGCGTCTCGTGCGCGCCGCCTTGCCCTGGCGCGCGCAAGCCGACTGGCATGAGCGCGCGGCCTGGCATGTGCTGGACTGGCTGGGCTGCGCGGCCTATGGCGCGGGTACAGCGCAAGGCTTGGCCATGCAGCGCTGGTTGGGCTTGCAAGGCGCTGGCGACAAGCCAACCTTGGCAGGCCGCGCGGCGGATGCTGGCGCGGCTGCGGCCTATCACGGTGCGCTGGGCAGCGCGTTGGAAATGGACGATGTGCACCGCAGCTCGGTGCTGCACGCTGGGCCCGTGGTCATTCCCGCGGCCTTGGCCGCGGCGGACCGCGAGTGCAGTGGGGCCGAATTGCTCAGTGCCCTGGTCGTTGGCTACGAGGTCATGATCCGCGTCGGCCGCGCGCTGGGTCCTTCGCACTTTCGGCTCTGGCACACCACCGCCACGGCAGGCAGCTTTGGCGCTGCGGCCGCAGCAGGTGTGGTGATGCAGCTAGGCGCCGCTGAGCTTGCGCAAGCGTTGGCACTGGCCGGCACACGCTCGGGCGGGCTGTGGCAAGTGCGGCATGAGTCGCAGCTGGGCAAGGCCTGGCACATGGCGGGCGCGGCGCGTGAAGGTGTCGCTGCTGCGCAGCTCGCCAGCATCGGTCTCACGGGGCCGCTGGGTGTGCTTGACGGCCCCTCGGGTTGGTTCGCCGCCACCGCGCCCGAGGCCGACGTACGCTGCATCGACGAAGCGCGCGCGACCCCGTGGCTAGCCGACGTTAGCTTCAAGCCCTGGCCGGCCTGCCGCCACACCCACCCGGCGATGGACGCGCTGCTGGAAGCCACGCGCGGCGCGGCCGTGTCAGCAGCGCAGGTGCAACGCATCGACGTCCACAGCTACCCCGACGCCCTGCGCTTTTGCGAGCGTGTGCATCCACAAGACGAGGCGCAAGCGCGTTTTTCGATCCCCCACGCGCTGGCCGCGCTGCTGTGCTGGGGCGAGCCGCAGCTGGCGCATTACGCCGGCGCTGCGTTGGCGGACGCGCAGGTGGTGGCCTTGCGTGAACGGGTGCATCTGCATGCTGATGCCGACATCGCCGCGCGCTACCCCGCGCACTATGGCGCGCGCGTGGTCGTACATCGGCATGACGGCAGGCGCCTGGAAGCCACGCTGCAAGACACCTACGGCGACCCGGCCCGGCCCATGAACTCGGCAGCACGCGCCGGCAAAGCGCGCGCCTTGATGCTGGCAGCCGGCTGGTCCCCGGCACGCTGCGACGACGCGGTGGCCGTGTGCCACGATTTGCAGCACGCGCACAGTCTGCACGCGCTCTTCAAGGTGATATCGCCATGACGTTGGTGGGCCAACTGCTAGACCACGCCGACGCACTGCGCTTCGACACCTTGCCTGACGAAACGGTCAATGCCGCCACCGCCTTCATCACCGACAGCGTGGCCGTCGGCCTGGCTGGCAGCCGCCACGCGCGGCTGGCGCAAGTGCGTGCGGCGGCGCAAAGCTGGGGCAGGGGCGGCGATGCGCGCGACTGGGCCAGCGGCGAGTACCACCCCGCCGCCACGGCGGCCATGCTCAACGCCTACCAAATCCACAACCAGGAATTCGACTGTGTGCACGAGCGCGCCGTCGTGCACCCCATGGCCACCGTGTTGCCCGCGCTGGTGGCGCAGGCCGAGCGCAGCGGCCACGCCGTCAGCGGCAAGGCCTTGATCGAAGCGGTGGTGTTGGCGGTGGACGTAGCCACCACGCTGGGCAGCGCGCAGACCGCACCCATGCGCTTCTTCCGCCCAGCGATGTGTGGCCAGCTCGGCGCCACCATCGGCCTGGCCAAACTCGCTAACGCCACAAGGGCGCGGACGCACGAAGCCCTGGGCATCGCCTACAGCCAACTTGCCGGCACCATGCAAGCGCACCTGGAAGGCTCGCCCATGCTGGCCTTGCAAGTTGGCATGGCCTCGCGCGCGGCCGTGATGTCGCTGGACCTGGCGCGCGGTGGTTTTGCCGGCCCACACGACGTGATCGAAGGGCCGTTCGGCTATTTCAACCTCTTTGACGCCGAGTTGGCACCACGCGCGGCCGCCGTGCAGGCCGTGTTCGACGAGATGAAGCGTTGCCACCGCATCACCGAAGTTAGCCACAAGCCTTGGCCCAGTGGCCGCGCATCACACGGTGCGCTCGATGGGCTGCTGACGCTGGTGCAGGAACACGCGCTCAAGCCGCAAGAGATCACACGCATCGAGCTCGCCGCGCCGCCGCTGATCCTGCGCCTGATCGGCCGGCCATGGAAGCTGCAGATGGATGTGAACTACGCGCGGCTGTGCTTGCCTTACCTGGCCGCCACGCTGCTCTTGCGCGGCAGCGTCGGCCTGGAAGACTTCGAGCGTGAAGCTCTCGACCACCCCGCTCGCGCGGACCTGGCGCAGCGCGTGCACACGGGCGCCAACGACTGCTTGGACGCCAACGCGCTGGTGCCCCAAAGCCTGACGCTGCATGCGCGCGGCGACACGTTCTGCATCGACCTGCCCGCCGTGCTGGGCGCGCCCGGCCGGCCGCTTTCCAGCGCGCAGCAGCGTACGAAATTCGACGCCTGCTGCGACTATGCCGGCATGTCGCCAACGCGCAGCCAAAGCTTGCACGAAGCCTGCCTGAACCTGCCCACCAGCGCCGACATTCGCGATTGGGTGGGCTTGATGAAAACCGCACCATGACGCCGCACCTGAGTTACTACGAATCCTTCGACGTGCGCGAACTGCTGCGCGACTACCCGCTGGGGGACGCCTTCATCGACACCGTGGCGCGGCTGCCGCGCGAGCAGCTCTTTGCGCTGCAAAACGCGCGCTTCTTGAAGCTCGTGGCGCGCGCCTGGTTGATCCCGTTTTATCAGCGGCTGTGGGGTGCCAAAGGCATCGCGCCGGGCGACATCACGAGCCTGCACGACATCACCAAGCTGCCCACGTTTGGCAAGCACGAGATCATGGAAAGCGTGGCGCTGGCGCCGCCGCTGGGGGACTTTCACGGGCAGGAAGTGGCCATCGATGGATCCCATTGGCCGATGATCCTGCACACCACCAGCGGCACCACCGGCCGCCCGCAGCCGCTCTTGTTCAGCCCCAAAAGTCGCGAGGTGCAGTCGCTCTTGCTGGCGCGCATTTACCGCATGCAGGGTTTGATGCCGGGCGAGGTGGTGCACTCGGTGTATGGCCACGGCATGATCAATGGTGGCCACTATGTGCGCGAAGCGCTGCTGCATTACACGAACGCGCTGCTCATCACGCCGGGCACTGGGGTCGAGACACCGTCGATCAAACAGGTCGAGCTGATGCGTGACTTCGGCGTGAATGTGGTGGTGGGCTTTGCCGACTACATCAAACGCCTGGCCGACGTGGCGCGCGAACAAGGCCTGGTGCCCGGGCGCGACATCCCCGTGCGGCGCATCTGTGGCCACCTTGGGCGCGAGTCGCGCGAGTCGCTGTCTGCCGCCTGGGGTGGCGCCGAGATGTTCGACTGGTACGGCGTGGGTGACACCGGCGCCGTGGCCGGCGAGGCCAGCGACCACGACGGCCTGTACGTGATGGAAGACGCGCAGTACGTGGAGGTCACCGACGTCGACAGCGGCTTGCCTGTGGCCGACGGCTTGCCCGGTGACATCGTCGTCACCTGCCTCTACAAAGACGACATCTACCCCATCATCCGTTTCAACACGCATGACGTGACGCAGGTGGTGACGACGCCGTCGCCGCTGGGCTTCACGCTCAAGCGCATCGCGGGTTTTCTGGGCCGCAGCGACAACATGGTGAAAATTCGCGGCATCAACATCTTCCCGCAGGCGCTCGCACCCGTGCTCGAAGAGCGCGCCGACTACGCCGGCGAATTCGTCTGCACCGCCACGCGCGACGCGGCTGGCCGCGACGAGCTGGTGGTGTCGATTGAAGTGCGCGGCGAGCGTGGTGAGGCGCAGGCGCAACCGTATCGCGAACTGCTCAAGCGCAAGCTCGGCGTCGAAGTGCGCGTGGACCTGGTGGTACCCAAGGCGCTGGCCACTATTACCGGCATCGAGACGCGGCAAAAGCCGATCCGGCTGGTCGACAAGCGCTTCACATGATTCACAGCGACATCAGCGCACAAGCTGCGGCCCTGGCGCGTGGCGATACCACCAGCGCGGCACTCACGCAGGCCGTGCTGGCACAGATCGCGCGGCGCAACCCGCAGCTGGGCGCCTACTTGCATGTCGACGCCGAGGGCGCTCGAATTGCGGCCGCAGCCAGCGACGCACGCCGCGCGGCCGGGCGCGCACTCGGGCCGCTCGACGGCATCAGCTTCGCGGTGAAAGACAACATCGACGTGGCCGGCTTGCCCACCACCGCCGGCATGGCCACGCGGCGCGGGCGCATCGCGGCGCAAGACGCCTTTGTGGTGCAGCAGCTGCGGGCGGCCGGCGCCGTGCTAACAGGCAAGCTGAACATGCATGAAGCTGCCCTGGGCGCCACCAACGCCAACCCGCACTACGGCCGCTGCGAGCACCCGCAGCGCGCGGGCTTCACCCCCGGCGGCAGCAGCGGCGGCTCGGCCTGCGCGGTGGCCGCTGGCCTGTGCGGCTTCGCGCTGGGCACCGACACGATGGGCTCGGTGCGCGTGCCCGCCGCCTACTGCGGCGTCTTCGGCTTGAAGGCCAGCTTCGGGCGCGTCTCCACGCGCGGCGTGGTGGCTTGCGGCTACGCGCTGGACCACGTGGGGCCACACACGCGCTCGGCGCGCGACCTGGAGCTGCTGCTGCCGGTGCTTTCAGCCTTCGACGGCGAGTGTGCTGACGCGCGCAAGGTGCCCACGCTGCCGGCGCTTGCGCGACCGTGCCTGCTGGTGGCCAGTGACGTGGAGGCACTCGGCGCCACGCCGACCGTGGCGGCCGCCTACGCCGCAGCCGTGCAGCGGCTGCGCGCGCGAGGCCACAGCGTCACCGCCATCTCGCTGGCCGGCTACGACTTCGGCCGCGCGCGCCGCGCCGGGCTCTTGGTCGTCGAAGCCGACCTCTTGGTTGAACACGCTGCCGACTGGCAACACCAGCCGCATAACTTCTCAGCTGAGCTGACGCATTTGCTGCGCTACGGCGCGCGGCAAAGTGCTCCTGCCTACGCCGCCGCCCTGCGTGTGCTGGCGCAAGCGCACGTTGAAGTCGCGCGTTGGTTTGCCCTGGGCGAGGTGATGCTGCTACCCACCACACCGCAGCAGGCGTTTTCGTTTGATGACGCCGTGCCGTCCAACCAGGCCGACTTCACCAGCATCGCCAACATGGCGGGCGTGCCGGCCTTGTCGGCGCCGCTGCCCGTGCCCGATGGCGAGCTGCCCATCGGCTTGCAATTCATCGCGCCGCTGGGTCACGAGCTGACCTTGTTGGCCTTGCAGCAGGAGCCCGCATGAAGCTCGAAGGCGTCAAGGTGCTCGACCTCTCGCAGTTTCTGCCCGGGCCGCACCTCACCATGATGATGGCCGACCACGGCGCCGAGGTCATCAAGATCGAGCCGCCCACGGGCGAGCCGGTGCGCGAGGTGGGGCTGCGCCAAAACGGCCACAGCGTGTGGTTTCGCAATACGCACCGCAACAAGCGCTGCATCGTCTTGAACCTGAAGGTCGACGCCGCGCGGGATGTTTTCTTGCGTCTGGCTCGAAGCGCCGATGTGATCGTCGAAGCCTTCCGCCCCGGTGTCGTCGAGCGCCTGGGCATTGGCTATGAGGTCGTGCGCGCGGTCAACCCGCGCATCGTCTACTGCTCGATCTCGGCCTTCGGCCAGACCGGCCCGGCGGCGCAAAAACCCGCGCACGACCTTGCCGTGCAGGCGCAGGCCGGGCTGGTTTCCGTCAACCTCGGGCAAGACGGTTTACCCGCCATGCCCGCGCTGCCGGCGGCCGACATGGCGGCGTCGCTGATGGCGCTAACGGGTATCTTGATGGCACTCTATCGTCGTGAAAAAACGGGGCAGGGCGACTACCTCGACATCGCCATGCATGACGCGCTGCTGGCCTGGACGCCCAACGTCATGGGCCCGCCGTTCGCTGAAGATCGCGCGCCGGTGGTGAAAGATGAGCGCTCCTGGGGCGGCGGCGCGTTCTACCAGCTCTACCGCACGGCCGATGGCGCCATGTTGGCGCTGGGTGGCGCCGAACACAAGTTCGTCCAGAACCTCTTGGGCGCCTTGCAGCGGCCCGACCTCATCCCCGCAGCGATGCAGCCACCTGGCCCCGCGCACGAGCCTGTGCGCGCGTTCTTGCGCGCGACGTTCGCGACGGAAACGCTGGCGCAGTGGTCCGTGTTTCTCGACGCGCTGGACGTCGCCTGGTCACCCGTGCGCACGCTGCACGAGGCGGTGACGAGTGATCTGGCGCGGGCGCGCGGCATGCGCGTTGAGCAACCTGCGGGCCAGCCCCATCTGGGCATCCCGATCAAATTTCGCGGCGAGCCTGGTGTGCTGAGCGGCCGTCTTGACGAACTCGGCGCTTCAACGCAAGACGTGCTGCGCGAGGCTGGCTACAGCGATGCCGAGATGGCGACCCTGCGACGCAGCGGCGCCGTCGCTTGAGCTACACCGCCGCCAACTTGGCGCGAAAGACGTAGCCCACGCGCGGCTTGGACTGCAGCGGCACAGCTTCGTTGGTCGCTTGCTCAAGGCGGCGGCGCAGGCGGTACACAGTCGCGTGCAGCCAGTTGTCGGAGTCGCTGGTCTGCTCTTTGCCCAGGCGCTCGAAGATCGTGGCCTGGCTTACCGTGGCGCCTTCGGCTTCAAGGAAGCAGCGCATCAGCGTGAGGTCGGTGTCGCTCAGGCGCACGGTCACTTTCTTGGGCGTGTTGAGCAGCATGGCCTTGGTGTCGAGCTTCCAGACTTCAGCGGCGGTGACACGGGCCACGACGCGGCGCTCCACGGCCTTCACCGCCAGCAAGATCTGCTCAAAGCGCACGGGCTTGCACAGGTACATGTCGGCGCCCGCATTCAGCGCTTCGTCGAACACGGTGTCGCCGACTTTGCCCGAGACGACGATGACGCCCGCGTCGGTGCGCCGGCGCAGCAGCCGCACGACGTCCAGGCCGTCGATGCCAGGCAGCTTCAAGTCGACGACGTAGAAGCCGTGGTCGAACACGCCCTCGGAGGCCAGTGCCTCGTTGCTGTCCAGGTAGCGCGTGACCGCGACGCCCTGGTTCTGCATGTACTGGACAAGAAACTCGGTGTACTCGCGGTCATCATCAATGACGCAAAGAGTCTTCGGCAGCATGGTGTGTCCCATATCGATCTCACGCAATGACTAATGATGTCATGCCAGGGGCTGGCTAGGGCAAGTTACCTTGCGGCAGGATGACGCGAAACACCGTGCCGCAGGGTTGGCGCGGCACCACCTCGACCTTACCCCGATGCAGCGTGGCCACGCGCGCCACGACGTAAAGCCCCAGGCCAGCGCCGGTGACGGTGTTCGACGCCACGCCGCGGGTGCCCCGGTCGAAGAGCGTCGGTAGCAGCGCGTCGCTGATGCCGGGGCCGCTGTCAGCGACTTCGATCACCAGGCTCAGCGGTGCATCGTCCACCATCACAGTGAGTTCGACCGTGCTGTGCGGGGGTGAGTAATTCAAGGCGTTGACGAGCAGGTTGCGCAGCAGTTGGCGCATCAGCGCGACGTTGAACTCCGCCGTGCGGGCGCCGTTGAGGCAGCGCGCCGTGACGCGGTGGCGCACGTTGGGCCCGAGGTCGGCCAGGGCCAGGTCGAGCAAAACGTCAAGATCAAACTCCTGCTGGCTCAGGCCAACAGGGTTCGCCATCAAGGTTGACGCCGCCAACGAGTTGTTGACGGTGTCGATGATCTGGTCCATCACCGCTTGCGCGCGGTCCAGCCGTTCAGCAGCTGTCAGGCGTGAGATGTCCGCGCCCGCCAGCGCCATCGAGGCACCTTGCAAGGCCGCCGAGGCGTTGTGCAGCGGCTGGCGGATCTCGTGCGCCAACAGCCCCAGCAACTCGTCGCGCTGGGCGATGCTGCAGTCGCGCTCGGTGAGCAGCACGCTAAGGCTCTGGGCGTGTGCTTCGGCGACCTCACGCGCCTGCTGCGTGGCGGCGAGTTCGAGCGCGCGCGTCGATTGGGCGAGCTTGGCTTGCGCAAGGGCCTCTCGGTCGGCTTCGATGCGCGCGCGCTCGCTCAGGTCGGTGGTCACACCCGCGATGCGGATGGCGCGGCCGGCGGGGTTGCGCACGATGACGGCGCGCGTATTCACCGGGATGTAGTGGCCGCTGCGGTGGCGCAGCCGCAGGTCGAAGTTGTAGCCGTCGGCATCGCTGCCAAGCGCGGACTGCATGGCCGCTTGCATGCGCTCGGCATCATCGGGGTGCCACAGCTCGCGCCAGAAGGACGCGCGCAGCCCCGGCGGCGGGGCGTCCCAGCCCACCAGGTCGCACCAGCGCTGCGACAGGTGCAGCGTGCGGTCGGTTTCGAGGTCGACGTCCCAGGAGCCGTCGTCGGAGCCGCGCAGCATGAGCTGCAGCCGCTGCTCGGAACGTTCCAGCGCGTTCTTGGCGGTCATCTCGGCGGTGATATCGCGCCCGGTGCCGCGGTAGCCTTTGAAGCTGCCATGGTCGTCGAAGATGGGCTCACCGCTGATGGCCGCCCACACCAGCCCTTGCCCATGGGTGCCTGGGCGCGCCAGGATCAGCTCGCGAAACGGCTGCCTTGCCGCCAGCACGGCGCGGTGTCGCGCCCACAGCTCGTCGGTCATGTTGGACGCTTCAAATTCCCACCGCGCCTTGCCCAAGTGCTCGTGCAGCCTATGGCGCGAGCTCAGGGCCTCGCCGCCATCGAAGCGCACAAAGCGCAACTCTTCGTCCTGCTCCCAGTACCAGTCGGTGGACAGCCGCGTGAGATCACGAAACCGCATTTCGCTTTGCTGCAGTGCCCGGTGCTGAACTGCGAAGGCCGCGTCGCGGGCCGCGCGGCGGCGCTGGTACCACGCCAGAGCCAGGCCGGTGCCGAGCGTGAATGCGGCGAACCAGGCGCTTGCCCATTGCGCCTGCGGGCGCCACCTTGCAAGGATCCCAGCAACAGGCTCGCTGACCAGCACGAACAGCGGGCGATCCATGCGCAGCTGCGGTGCGACGACGCGATGCACCGCGACGACACGGCGCTCGCCAGCGGCTCCTGCGACGGCCATGACGTCGCTGGCCTTGCCACTGGCCATGAACTTCCCGACGCTCGCGTCGCCACCGTTGGGTGCGCCGGTGCCTGCGGCGTCGGCAGGCGCAGCCGCGAGCGAGACCCCCCCGGTGTCCAGAAGCGCCACGTGCATCTCGGGTGTTAGCCGCACCGCCGCCATCAGTGTCAAGAAGCGTTCGGGAGTGAAGGTCGCGCCCACGATGCCGGCAAACGCACCGTCAGGGCCGCGCAGCGAGCGCAGCAAGCCGGTCGAGGCGACGCCCGTCGCGCCCGTAAATGTGGGCGCGAGGTGCAGCACGTCGGGGTCGGCGGTCGTGCGTGCCACCTGAAAGTAGGCTCTCTGCGACAGATTGGTGCCCACGAGCTCACCCCGACTTGCGGCGACGACCGTGCCCTGGGCATCGGTCTGTACCAGCGAGCGCGTGCCCGACAACGCCGCCCCCAGCAACACCAGCAACTCGCTGTTGGCCGGCCTGATGCCATCTGGCCGTGTGACGAACTTCTGAATGTCGGCCAACGGGCGGTTGGCCGATTCGATCTGGCGGAGCAGGTTGTCGTTGAGGATGCGCGCGCGCGACGCGAGCGAGTGACTTTCACGCGCAAGCTCAGCGTTGCGGCTATGCCAGAGCCACACCACCATGCTCAAGCCGATGACCAACCACACGCCAGAAATGGCCAGCCACTCGCGCCGTGAGGGGCGCACTTGGAACGGCGACGGGGCGTGCATGCGTGGTTGGGGGGGGCGCGGCTGGGCTGCGGGTTGACGAGGAGCTAGAGGCCGAGCCGCCGGTCAGGGCAGCCGCCGCACTTATGCGGCGATCGTAACGGCATGCCTCACGTCAACGCCCAGTTCAACGCCCGCGGCTTGCACCACGTCGCCGACCACCAGCACAGCGGGGCTGGCCTTGCCCATGAACTGGGCGCGGCTCGCCACCGTGGCCAGCGTGGCCACCAACTGGCGCTGCGCTGGCGTGTGCGCGGCGCTGATCAAGGCTACCGGCGTGCTGGCCGCCAGGCCACCCTCTTGCAAGGCCTGGGTGATGTGCGCCAACCGTGCCACGCCCATGTACACCACCAGCGTTAGCCCCGAGCGCGCCAGCGCCTGCCAGTCGGGCCCCACACCACCTTCTTTGGCGTGGCCCGTGACCAGCGCCACGCCGGGGGCGAAGCGACGGTCGGTCACGGGAATGCCGATGGCTGCCGGTCCCGCAATACCCGCGGTGAGACCGCTGATGACCTCGACCGCGATGCCTGCGTCGCGCAACGCTGCGCACTCTTCGCCGCCGCGGCCGAACACGAAAGGGTCGCCGCCCTTGATGCGCACCACGCATTCACCACGCTGCGCTTCCTGAATCATCAGCTTGTGGATGAAGGCTTGCGGCGTGCTCGGCCGGCCGCCGGGCCGCCCCAGGGCCGGCCAGCCCCCTTGGGGGGCAGCCATGGCTCGCCATGGCGTGGGGGCACCATGACAGCCGCCGCGCTTGCCGACGTAGATGATGCGGGCGCTGCGCTTTAGATAGCGCACCCCGCCTTGGTCGACGAGATCGTCGACCAGCGCCACCGTCGCACGGCGCAGCGCCTTCACGGCCTTGATCGTCAGCAGCTCGGGATCGCCCGGGCCGGCACCGATGAGGGTCACGCTGCCGTGTGCAGTGCTCATGGTGTCAAGGCTTCCAGGCTAGCGTGGCGTTTGATCAAGGTCTTCAGCGCGGGCAGACACGAACCACATTCGGTGCCGCAGCGCAGGCTGGCTTGCAACTGATGCAGGCGCTGGGTTTCGTCGCCGTCAACTAACGCGAGCTGGCCGACGATGCGCGCTTCGCTCACGTCATGACACGCACACACCTGCGCACTGCGTGGCGCGACCGGCAGCGGCGCGCGCGCACTGGCGGCGAGCAAGGCGCGGCCAAAGGCGGCGGCGTGGCTGTGCTGCTGCAAGAGGTCGAGCACCCAGCCCTGCGCGGCAGCGTTGCCGGCGAGCATGAAGGCCGCCAGCGTGCCGTCACCCGCCAGGCGCATGGCGCGGCGCTGGCCGGCGCGCACATCGGCGTAGCGCAACACGGCGTCGCCGTCCAACTGCAAGGCGCGCTCCACGCTGGCCATCAACTCGGGCGTTAGCGCCTCGGTCGCAGCGGCGCGAAAGAGCAGGCCCACCTGCGCTGCGGGCTCGCGGCCGAAAGGCACACAGCTGGCGAAACCAAAGTGCGGCATCAGGCTTTGCAGCCGTGTGCGTGCGGCCACCCAGCTGTCGTGCGGCAGCCAGGCCGCGCCCAGTAATTGCCAGGGCAGCTTGGCGTCTTCCACGCGCACCGCCGAATGTTTGAGTTCGGGCTGTTTGGATTGCGGGCATAGCGCCGGGCTGGTGACGGCGTTGACGCCCGCGCCGCTGACGAACTCGCTACCCCAGTGCATGGCGATGAAGGCTTGCGCCGGCAGCACATCGCTGCTGGGCATCACCGGTAGCACCAGCTCACCACGGCGCGAGCTCACGCGCACCAGGTCACCCGGCTGCCAGCGCTTGCGCGCCAGCTCTTGCGGGTGCATCTGCACGCAAGGCTCGCTGGCGTGCGCGAAGAGGCGGCCGAGCAGGCCCGTTCGGCTCATGCCGTGCCACTGGTCGCGCAGGCGCCCGGTGGTGAGTGAGACGGGGTGGCGCGCGTCCCGTTGCTCGGCCGTGGGCTTCCACGCCGGCGCCGTGAAGCGCGCACGGCCGTCGGGGGTGGCGAAGTGGTGGTCTTCGTACAGGCGCTCGCGGCCCTGTGCTGCGCCTTCGGGGTAGGGCCAGAGCTGCGGCTGGTCGAGCTTGGCGTAGCTCAGGCCGGTGATGTCGAGGTCGCGCCCACGTGTCGACTCGCGGTGCTCCATCCATACACTTTCAGCGTTAGGAAAGTCGAACATCGAGCGGACTTGCTCGGCGGGCGTGCGCCGCGCGGGCAACAGCGTTTCCAGCCGCTGCGCAACATCACGCGCAATCGCCCAGTCGTCACGCGCCTGCCCCAGCGCGGGCAGCGCGCGGCGCACACGGCTGATGCGCCGCTCGCTGTTGGTCACCGTGCCGTCCTTTTCGCCCCAGGTGGTGGCGGGCCGCAGCACATCGGCATAGGCCGTGGTGGCGGTCGCGGCATAGGCTTCTTGCACCACGACGAACTCGCAGCGTTCGAGCGCGCGGCGTACCATGGCCTGGTCGGGCAGCGACTGCGCCGGGTTGGTGCAGGCTATCCACAGCGCCTTGATCTGGCCGTCGGCGGCGGCCTGAAACATCTCCATCGCGCTCTTGCCCGGCGTCGCAGGCACGTCGGTCAGGCCCCACAGCGCGGCCACTTCAGCACGGTGCGCGGGGTTGGCCAGTTCGCGGTGGGCACTGAGCACATTCGCCAGGCCGCCGACCTCGCGCCCGCCCATGGCGTTGGGCTGGCCGGTCAGCGACAACGGCCCGGCACCAGGCTTGCCGATCTGGCCGCTGGCCAGGTGCAGGTTGATGAGCGTGGTGTTCTTGTCGGTGCCGCTGCTGCTTTGATTCAGGCCCTGGCAGTAGAGGGAAAGCGTGGGTCCACGCTGCCCGCTGGCAGCGTCGACGTTGCCCGCGAACCACCGCGCCGCTTTCACGATGTCGTCGGCCTTCAAGCCGCAGACCTTGGCCGCATGCGCCGGCGTGAACTCGCGCACGCGGTCGCGCAGCGCCTCGAAGCCACTGGTGTGCGCGGCAATGAACCCGCGGTCGACCAGGTCCTCCCACAGCAGCACATGCAGCATGGCGTGGTGCAGCATCACATCGGTGCCGGGCAGCAGCTGCAGGAAGAGGTCGGCGCTCTCCGCCGTCTCGGTGCGGCGCGGGTCGGCGACGATGAGCTTCATCGCCGGGTTGGCGCGGCGGGCGTCTTCCAGCCGCCGAAACAGCACCGGGTGCGCCCAGGCCATGTTGCTGCCGGTGATGAAGATGGTCTGCGCCAGGGCGATGTCGTCGTAGTTGTTGGGCACGGCGTCGCTGCCCAGGCTGGCCTTGTAGCCGGCGACCGCGCTGCTCATGCACAAACGCGAATTGGTGTCGACGTTGTTGGTGCCGATG
>JANMMH010000821.1:0-15409 GCA_031373055.1 Rubrivivax sp.
CAGCAAGGCTGGCGACCACCAACTCGAACCCTGGATTGACTGCTTCTTTCCAACGCATTGCATACCCCCAGTTGGCACGCAATTGTCCCCAAGTTCGTCCCCTATCCGCCCGGATCGCACCTACTTGCCCTCGTCAAACCATCCGCGCCAACGGCAAGTTCAGCAAGAGGTTTTGTGGTTTCAGGCGCAGCACGCCGTCCGTCGTGGACATCAATCCTAGATAAACGGGCTTGCCGACGACGTCGCGGCGCATCTCGTGGGGCCGCGCGAATTCGAGTTTGAAGAGGCTGATCAGGCGCGCGCGGCGTTCTTCATCGACGTCATGGCCTTGGTATAGATCGTCGAGCAGGACGCTTGACTGCGCGTCGAGGCCGATGTGCCAACGCCATTGCGCGTCATCGATGCGCTGCATGGGCTTGACGCTGACTTGCACGCCCAGCAAATGCTGCACCCAGCGCTCGAACAGGGCGGCCAGCGCTTTAAGTCCTGAATTGGCGTTAGTCAAGTGAAACGTTATGCCGTGGCCAAGCTCTTGTTTGATCTCGTGCGTCAGGTCAAGTAGAAAGTTATGCCTGGATTCGATACGCTGGGCGTCTTGCCAATAGTCAGCGCGGTTGTCGTGCTCGGGGTCGGCGCTGAGCACGGCCAATTGCGTAGCTTTGACGGGAATGTTGGCTTGCGCCAGAAGTCGCCCCAGGTCGCCAAAGCCGCGAGTTTGGTTCTGCAAATCCAGCGTGACCATGTCGCCAGCGAGCAGCCTGCCTTCGTGGTGGCTAAGGCGCTGGGGGCGGAAGAAGAGTTCGCCGGCGCGCGCAGCAAAGGCGTCACGGGTGCCGTCCAGCAGGCTGCGCACGATGCTTTGCACGACCTGGTCGATGAACACCGGCGGCACAGTGATGTGGCCGCTGCGAAAGAGCGCGAGCAGCCAGCCTTCGAAAGAACCCGCAGCCACCAGCGCGTCGCGAAAGGCCAGCACGTGGCCCCAGTTTTCGCGCGCGTCGGCGTCGCGCAGTGCAACCAGATCTTGTGTGCTGACGCTGCGTGCGGGGGCCTCATGCAAGGCCCGGTGCAGGGCGATCTCGGCCGGGCAAGACTCGTCAACCAGCGCCAGCTCTGGCCGCGCGTACAGCGTACGCAACCAGGCCTCGGTGGGCAGCAACCATCCCTGTGCGTTGCGTGTTAGCAAAGCATGGGCGCAAGCCGGCCAGAAGTCTTCGGCAGTGTTGATGGTGGTGGGTGACATGGGCGGGAAGTTTAGGCGCCTGTAGCTTGGCGGTTCAGCCTGGCGGCGTCAGCGTACATTGCCGCCTATGCCGACCGAAATCACCGTCCCGCTGTGGCTCGCACTCCTGGTCGGCATGCTCGCCGCCTGGGCCTTGCTCGACCGCTTCTTGATGCCCTCGGCGCGCTGGTTCTGGCGCAGCCGCGCCAACAAAGTGCTCGACGACGTGGGGCGGCGGCTGAAGATCAGCATCCGCCCGTTTCAGCAGGTGCGTCGCCAGGCCTTGATCGACCGCCTGATCTTCGACGACAGGGTGCAGCAGGCGGCCACGCAATTCGCCAACGCGCGCGGCATGCCGCGTGAAGTCGCACTCGCGCAGGTGCAGCGCTATGCGCGCGAGATCGTGCCGGCCTTCAATGCCTACATCTATTTCCGTGTTGGCTACTGGCTGGGCAAACGCATCTCGCAGATGCTGTATCACGTGCGCATCGGCTACACCGACGACGCTGGCCTGAACGCCATTCCCGAAGCAGCGACGGTGGTGTTTGTGATGAACCACCGCAGCAACATGGACTACATCGTCGCGAGTTACCTCGCGGCCGAGCGCGCGGCCTTGTCGTACGCGGTGGGTGAGTGGGCGCGTGTGTGGGGTTTGCAGCAACTCATTCGTTCGATGGGTGCGTATTTCGTGCGGCGCAATTCCAAAGACGAGCTTTACCGGCGCGTACTCGAGCGCTACGTCGCCATGGCCACCGAAGCCGGTGTGGCGCAGGCCGTCTACCCCGAAGGTGGCTTGACGCGCGACGGCCTGATGCGCGAGCCGCGCTTCGGTGTGCTGGACTACATGCTGCGCGGCTTTCACAAAGACGGCGCGCGTGACCTCGTCTTCGTGCCACTGGGCCTGAACTACGACCGCGTGCTGGAAGACCGCACGCAGCTGCTGGCGAGCGACCCCGACGCGCCCAAGCGCAGCCGCGCCAGCTCGCTGTCGCGCACGCTGCGTTTTGTCAGTCAGCAAGCCGTGCTGATGTTGCGCAGCCGTTGGTACAAGTTGGGCTATGCCTGCGTCAACTTCGGCACGCCGGTGTCGGTGCGCGCCTGGTGCGCCACGCGCGGCGTGGACTTTGCGGCGCCGCCCAAAGAAGCGCGTCAGCTTGAAGTGGCAGCACTCGGGCGCCACTTGATGGACCAGGTCGGCGCGCTGATTCCCGTGTTGCCGGTGCCGCTGGTGGCCACCGTGTTACTGCGTGAACCCACGCGCTCGTGGAGCATGCTGGAGATCAAGTCGGCCGTGGGCGAACTGGTGCTAACGCTGCAAGCACGCGGCGCGCACTTGTACTTGCCACGCGGTGATTGGGACTACGCGGTGGATGCTGGCCTGCGCATGCTGGCGCTGCGCCACATGGTCGAGCACAGCGACGGTGTGTACCGACCGCACCAGACTGAGCTGGCGCTGATCCGCTACTACGCCAACTCGATCGCGCACTTGCTGCCGTGATGTCGTGATGTCAGACGCGCAGACGATCACGCTGAGCCTGGTCTCGCACACCAACGTCTGCAAGACCACGCTGGCGCGCACGCTCCTGGCGCGTGACGTGGGCGAGGTGCGCGACGCCGCACACGTCACCGAGCTGGCCGACATGCACGAGCTCACGCGCAGCGCGCAGGGTGACGTTTTGCAGCTGTGGAACACCCCGGGCTTTGGCGACAGCGCGCGCCTGGTGCGGCGCATGCGGCTCGAAGGCCACCCGCTGGGCTGGCTCTTGATGGAGGTGTGGGACCGCTGGCGCGACCGCGCCTTCTGGTCCAGCCAGCAAGCCTTGCGCCATGTGCGCGAGCGTGCCGACGTGGTGCTCTACCTCGTCGACGCCGGCCAGCCCGGTGCGGGCTATCTCGACGCCGAAATGCAGCTCCTGGCTTGGCTCGACAAGCCCGTGCTGGTGCTGCTGAACCAACTCGGCGCACCGCGCGAGGCGGCAGCTGAAGACGCCGAGCTCGTAGCCTGGCGCGAGCGCCTGGCACGACACGCCGTCGTGCGCGAAGTGCTGCCGCTGGACGCTTTCGCGCGCTGCTGGGTGCAAGAAGCCGCGTTGTTGGCAGCGGCCCAGCGCGCGCTGCGGGCGCCGCAAGCTCAGGCGATGGCGCGGCTGGCCCAAGCCTGGGCGGCGCAACGCGAAACGGTCTTCGTCGCCGCCATGCAGACGCTGGCCGAGACGCTCGCCGGGGTCGCCTGCGCCCGACAAGCACTGCCCGAATCCGGTGCCCTCGCCGGGCGCCTGCGCGACGGCGTTCAAGGTGCGCTGCGCGCCCTCACCAAAGACGTTAGCGACGACACCACCCCGCTGGCGCGCGCCACGCGGGCTTTGGCCGACGCTGCGCAAGCCCACGTGCGCGATGGCACGCAGCGGCTGTTGACACTGCACGGCCAGCGCGGCCAGGCACAAGACCAGATCCTGGCGCGCGTGGCGCAGCAAGTTGCGCTGCGCAGCAAGCTCGACGAAGGCCGTGCAGCGCTTTGGGGCGGGGCGCTGAGCGGCGCACTGCTGGGTCTGAAGGCCGACCTCGCCAGCGGGGGCCTCACCCTGGGCGGCGGCATGCTGGTGGGCGGGCTTGTGGGCGCACTGGGCGGCGCGGGCATCGCGCGCGGCGTCAACCTCGTGCGTGGTGCCGAACAAAGCTGGCTGGGCTGGAAGGACGAAGCCTTGACGCCAATGGTGCACGCCGCGCTCTTGCGCTACCTGGCCGTGGCGCACTTCGGCCGCGGCCGGGGCGACTGGCAAGAGGGCGAGGCGCCGGCGCACTGGGCCGAGGTCGTGTCCCAGGCGCTGGCACCGCATGAAGCGGCGCTGGACGCAATGTGGCGTGGGCGCAGCCAGAGCTTGGACAATAGCGGCGACGCGGCGCGTCTGAGTGCCGTGCTGCAACCCGTCTTGACCGAGGCCACGCGCCGCGTCCTGCACACCCTCTACCCGACCACGGCACACGCCGTCACCGCCCCATGAACATCGCCCCCTTCCACCTCGCCTTCGCCGTGCACGACCTTAACGCCGCGCGCGCTTTTTACGGTGGCCTGCTCGGCTGCCCCGAAGGCCGCAGCTCGCCCGAGTGGATCGACTTCAATCTCTACGGCCACCAAATCGTGGCGCACCTGTCACCCAGCGAATGCACGCCCGCCAGCACCAGCCAGGTTGACGGTGACGCCGTGCCGGTGCGCCATTTTGGCGTGGTCTTGCCGATGGCGCAGTGGCAAGCCCTGGCCGACAAACTGGTGGCTGCGCACACGCGCTTCATCATCGAGCCGCATGTGCGCTTCAAAGGCCTGGCGGGTGAGCAAGCCACTTTCTTTTTCCTCGACCCCTCGGGCAACGCGCTCGAATTCAAGGCCTTTGCCAACCTGGGCCAACTGTTCGCCAAACAAGCCGCCACGCACTGAACTAGGCCCATGAACATCGTCATCCTGGGTGCTGGCCGCGTGGGCGAAAGCGTGGCCGAGAGCCTGGTCTCGGAGTCCAACGACATCACCGTCATCGACACCAACCCAGCGCGGCTGAGCGCGCTGCAAGACCGGCTTGATTTGCGCGGTGTGGTGGGCAACGGCATCCAGCCTTCGGTGTTGAAGAAGGCCGGCATCGACGACGCCGACATGCTCATCGCCTGCGCGCCGCTGGACGAGACCAACCTGGTGGCCTGCAAGATCGCGAAGGAGCAGTTCCACGTGCCCACCACGGTGGCGCGCCTGCGCTCGCCCGAGTTCCCTGACGGCGGCACGCTGATGGGCCGCGAAGGCTTTGCGGTCGACCGAGTGATCTGCCCGGAAGAGTCGGTCACACGCACCATCCGCCAGCTCATCGAATACCCCGAAGCCCTGCAAGTGCTGGAGTTTGCGCAAGGCCTGGTGAGCCTTATCGCCGTGCGCGCCGTGGCCGGTGGGCCCATGGTGCGCCACAGCCTGGCCGAGATCCCGAAGCTGGTGCCCGGTGCCGACATGCGCATCGTGGCCATCTACCGTGGCGCGCAGAGCCTGACCGAGCTTGAAGGCGACACACGCATCGAGCCGGGCGACGAAGTCTTCGTGCTCGCCGCCAGCGAACACATCCGCCATGTGCTGGGCTCACTGCGCAAGATGGACCGTCCGGTCAAGCGCGTGATGTTGGCCGGTGGCGGCAAGGTCGGCCTGCGTCTGGCGCGCCAGATCAAAGACGAGCTGCAAGTCAAGATCATCGAGACGAACCACGAGCGCTGCATCTACCTGGCCACGCAGCTGCCCGCCAGCGTGCTGATCCTTGAAGGCGACTCCACCGACGAAGACCTGATGGACGAAGAGAACGTGCGGGACATGGACCTCTTCCTGGCGCTCACCAGCGACGACGAAGACAACATCATGGCCAGCCTGCTGGCCAAGCGCATGGGTGCGCGCCGTGTGCTTGCACTCATCAACCGCAAAGCCTACGCCGACCTGGTGGAAGGCACGCAGATCGACATCGCCATCGCACCCAGCCACACCGTCATCGGCGAGCTGCTGGCGTTTGTGCGCCGGGGTGACATCGAGGCCGTGCACAGCCTGCGCCGCGGTGCCGCCGAAGCGCTGGAGCTGGTGGTGCGTGGTGACGCCGGCAGCTGCCGCGTGGTGGGCCGCCGCGTCGAGCAACTCGCACTGCCACGCGGCACGCACATCGGTGCCATCGTGCGCGGCATGCCGGTGCAAGGTGAGGCCCAGGTGGATGGTGGCAAGCCCGAGGTCATCATCCCCCACCACGACACGGTGATCCACAGCGGTGACCGCGTCATCGTCTTCATTCCGCGCAAGAAGATGGTGCGCAGCGTGGAGAAGCTGTTCCAGGTGAGTGCGACTTTCTTCGGCTGAGCGCTGCGCACGACATGAACCAGTTCCTGCCTGTCTTCGGCGTGCTCGGCGGCGTGCTGATGCTCTTCGCCATGACCATGCTCGTGCCGCTGGCCTTTGCTTTCTTCGGCAACGACGCCGCGCTCTACGCCTATGACGGCGCCATCGCCATCACCTTCGGCTGCGGCGCGCTGCTCTTCATGGGCTTGCGCCGCTGGCGCCGCGAGCTGCAAGCGCGAGACGGCTTCTTGCTGGTGGTGCTGGTGTGGGCCGTGCTGCCGGCCTTTGGCGCGCTGCCTTTGATGTTCCACCTCGAAGACCTGAGCTTCACCGACGGCTACTTCGAGGCCATGTCGGGGCTCACGACCACCGGCGCCACCGTGCTCACCGGGCTGGACACCATGCCCACCAGCATCAATGTCTGGCGCTGCTTCATGGTGCTCATCGGCGGCATGGGCATCCTGGTGCTGGCCGTGGCCATCCTGCCCTTGCTGGGCGTGGGTGGCAGCCAGCTCTTCAAGGCCGAAACGCCGGGCCCGATGAAGGACACCAAGCTCACACCGCGTATTGCGGAAACGGCGCGTGGCCTGTGGGTCGTCTACTTCGCGATCGCCACCTGCTGCTTCTTCGGCTTTCGCCTGGCCGGCATGGGCTGGGCCGACGCCTTCATGCACATGTGTTCGACCATGGGCCTTGGCGGCTTCTCGTCGCACGACGCCAGCTTTGGGGCCTTCAACTCGCCCGCCATCGAGGCCGTGGCGGTGTTCTTCATGATGCTGGCGGGCATCAACTTCGGCTTGTACTTCCTGGTCTGGAAGCGCCGCTCACTTTGGGTGTTATGGCGCGATGTGGAAGCGCGCTTCTTTGTCGGCCTGATGTTCGTGTCGGTGCTGGGCGTGGCCGGCTTCTTGACTATGCACGGCGTCTACCCGAGCTTTGGTGAGTCGCTGCGCCACGCCGCGTTCAACGTCGTCTCCATCGCCACCACCACCGGTTTTGCTTCGGTCGACTACGCGCAGTGGCCCATCTTCGCCCCGGCCTTGATGCTCTTCCTGTGCTGCTTTGCCAGCTGCGCCGGCTCCACCGGCGGCGGCATCAAGATGGTGCGTGCGCTGCTCTTGGTGAAGCAGGCGCGCAACGAGCTCGTGCGCATCGTGCACCCGCGCGCGGTGCTGCCGGTGACGCTGGGGCGCGCCATCGTCGACCCGCGTGTGATGTCTTCGGTGCTGGCCTTCATGCTGATCTATGGCGCCGTCATCGCCGCCGCTACGCTCTTGCTGCTGTTCACCGGGCTGGACGTCGTCAGCGCCTTTACGGCCGTGGTGGCCAGCATCAACAACACCGGCCCGGGCCTTGGGAAAGTAGGCCCGGCGGAGAACTTTCAGGGTCTGACCGACTTCCAAACCTGGGTCTGCTCGGCCACCATGCTGCTGGGCAGGCTGGAGCTGCTGGCCGTGCTGGTGCTCTTCATTCCGCAGTTCTGGCGCAAGTAGTCTTTGCACACCTATCCGTTCCCTAACACGCTTAACGAGGAGACTCACCATGGACCGCCGCTCACTGTTTGAAACCACCGCCACTCTGGGCCTGGGCGCCCTGGCCGGCTGCGCCTTGCCCACCACCGCACAACAAAGCACCAAGACACCGTTTGTGGTGGCCGACACCTTTGTGCCCATCGTCGGCAGCGACATGATGTTCCCGGTGCGGCGCATTTACTGCATCGGCCGCAACTACCGTGCGCACGCCATCGAGATGGGTTCCAACCCCGACCGCGAGCCGCCGTTCTTTTTCCAGAAGCCCACCGACGCCATCCAGTATGTTGCCCCAGGCACGGTGGCCGACCACCCCTACCCGAGCTTGACGAAAAACTACCACTACGAAGTCGAACTCGTGGCCGCGCTGCACAAAGGCGGCCGCAACATCCCCATCAGTACGGCGCTAGAGCATGTCTACGCCTATGGCCTGGGCCTGGACATGACGCGGCGCGACTTGCAGCGCGCCATGGGCGACGAAAAAAAGCCATGGGAGATCGGCAAGAGTTTCGACAAATCGGCACCCATCGGCCCGCTGCACCTGCTGGCGCAGACGGGGCACTTCACGAAGGGCGCGATCTGGCTCAAGGTCAACGGCGTGACCAAGCAAAACGCCAACCTGAGCCAGATGATCTGGGCCGTGGCCGAGCAGATCAGCAAGCTCAGCGAAGCCAATGAATTGATGGCCGGCGACATCATCTACTCGGGCACGCCCGAAAACGTCGGCCCGGTGGTGCGCGGCGACGTCATCGAATGCCACATCGACGGGCTGCCCAACCTGTCGGTGAAGATCGTCTAAGCCATGCGCCGGCGCGAACTCGGTGCGGCGGCTGCTGCGGCGCTGCTGGGGCTAACTAGCAAAGTACGCGCAGCGAACCACGCCAAAGGCACGCTGCCCATCTTCGACGCGCACCTGCACTACAGCCACGACGCGTGGGAGCTGGTACCGCCCAAGCAGGCGGTGCAGATCCTTCGCGGCGCCGGCTTGCGTGGCGCGTTCGTGAGCTCCAGCAACGACGAAGGCACGCAGATGCTGCTGCGTGAGGCGCCCGACCTCATCGTGCCCGAGCTGCGCCCCTACCGAACACGCGCCGACACCTCAGGCTGGGTGCATGACGAGGCCATCACGCGCTACATGCAGGAGCGCCTGGCGAAGTACCGCTACGTCGGCGTGGGCGAGTTCCACCTCTACGGTGACGACGCGCTGCTGCCGGTGCCACAGCGTATGGTCGCCATGGCGCGCGAGCATGGGCTGGTGCTGCACGCGCATTCGGACATCGCGGCCGTGGAGCATCTCTTCAAGCAGTGGCCGCAAGCGCGCGTGCTGTGGGCACATTCGGGATTCGATCGCCCCGAGGCCGTGCGCGAGATGCTGCGCCGCCACCCGCGCCTGTGGTGCGACCTGGCCTACCGCACAGACCACGCCAGTCAAGGCAAGGTCGACCCCGCCTGGCGCGAAGCTTTCCTCGAATTCCCGCAGCGCTTTTGCGTGGGAAGCGACACCTTCACGCCCGAACGCTGGCACTACATCGGCGCGCACGCGGCCTACAGCCGGGCCTGGCTGGCGGACGTGCCGCAGGTGGTGGCCGAGGGCATTGCGTGGCGCAACGCCGAGGCGCTGCTGCGCGGCGGCAGGGCGTGACAGCGCGAGGCTTGGCGCTGTTTCTCGCGCTGGCCGCAGCGGCCGTGCTGGCGCGACCCGCGCAGGCCAGCAGCTGCGGTGAAGGTCTCGCGCAGCGCGTGCAAGGCAGTGGCCTGACGGTGGCCTTCAGCACGCAGCCGCAGCCCATCAAAGTCGGCCAGCACTTCGAGCTCACCGGCGTGGTCTGTCCGGCATCACGCCAGCCCATGCCCGGCACGCTGCGTGTCGACGCTGACATGCCCGCCCACCGCCACGGCATGAACTACCGCGCCAGCACCGAGCTGCAGGCCGACGGCCGCTTCAGCAGCCGCGGCCTGCTCTTTCACATGCCCGGGCGCTGGCGTTTCATCTTCGACATCGGCAGCATGCGGCTCACGCACGACTTGAGCGTCGAATGAAAACCGCGGGGCTGCTGCTGGCTGCGGCCGGCTTGCTTGGCAGCCTGCCTGGCAGCGTGGTGGCGGCCCCGGTCGCCTTCAGCGCTGACGAGCAGCGCGCCATCGCCGCACTCGGCCCGTGGCCGCCGGCCCCGGCGCTGGATGCAGGTAACGCGCATGCGGGCAAGCCCGCCGCCATCGCGCTCGGCCGTGATCTGTTCTTCGACAAGCGTTTGTCGATCGACGCGACGATGTCTTGCGCCAGCTGCCACCAAAGCGAGCGCGCCTTCAGCGACGGCGGGGCCAAGGGCATGGGCCGCAGCGAGCTCGCGCGCAACACGCCGTCACTGTGGAACAGCGTGCACCAACGCTGGTACGGCTGGGACGGCGCCAGCGACAGCCTGTGGAGCCAGGCCCTGCGCGCCATGACCGCCAAAAGCGAGATGGCCGCCACGCCCGCCCATCTGCACCAGCTCTTGCTGCGTGACGCCACCCTGGCGCACCGGCTCGAAGCTGCGACCGGCGAAAAGGCTAACAACGATGAAGAGCGCAGCGCCGTGCTGCTGGCCAAAGCCATTGGCGCTTGGGTCGGTAGCCTGGTCAGCCCGCGCACACCCTTCGACGACTTTCGTGACGCGTTGTTGCGCGGCGATACCGCTGCGCTCGCACGTTATCCGCAAGATGCACAACGCGGTGCACAACTCTTTGCGGGCCGCGGCCGCTGCACCCTGTGCCACGGCGGGCCGAACTTCAGCCACGGCGAATTTGCCGACATCGGGCTGCCCTTCTTCACACGCCCCGGCGTCGTCGACCCCGGCCGCCACCGCGGCATCACCCAGCTGCGTGCTAGCCCCTACAACCTGCTGGGCCGCTGGAGCGACGCACGCGACGGACAGGCCGCGCTGAAGACGCGCCACGTCGACTTGCAGCACCGCAACTTCGGCGAGTTCAAGGTGCCCTCATTGCGCGGTGTGGCCGACACCGCGCCCTACATGCACGACGGCCAGCTCGCCACGCTGGCTGATGTGGTGCGCCACTACTCGCAGATGAACCTTGAGCGTCTGCACGCCGACGGTGAGCGTGTGCTGGAGCCGCTGCGCCTGTCGGCCACCGAAGCCGCCGATCTTGAAGCCTTCTTGCGTAGCTTGAGTCCGCAAGCGCTAACACCACAGCGAAGCGGTGTCTTGGTAGGCCATGATCGCAGCCCATGAGGGCACCCCAGGCCGCTGTCGCGTCGGGCGTTCGGGCAGCAACGATGGGTATGGATTGCTCCCTCCCCCTGGCAGGCCCGGACGCGGTGCGCAGCTGGGTTGGGGAGGGGGTCGAAAGTAGGCGCGGTGCCAGTTCCGAACCTTCGTCCCAGCCTTTCCCTTGCATCCTCTACGGCGCGCCGCGTTGATCAGGCCGTGGCAGGCGCGCGCGCCAGCAAGTCGGCTTCACGCTCGGGGGAAAGCCCAATGCCGGCAGGCAGCGCCTGGCCCGCTGCCCAGGCGACGGTGTCGGCCAGCGTCTGCGCCAGTGGGCGGCAGCTCAAGTCCGTGGCCAGCGCACGGCCGATGTCGATCTGATGCAGTGCCCGCATGTCAGGCGGCAGCCAGATCGGCAGTTCGCTCCAGGGCTTCACGCCCTCGGCAAGCAGCCACGCCTCATCGACCCAGCGCAGCGTCGCCGCAGGGTTGAGCGTGGCACGCGCGGCATCGAGCAACGCGCCCATGTTCAGCGCTGTGGCTGGGCCCGTGAGGTTGAAGATGCCCGGCAAGGTAGTGAGCGCGTGGTGCAGCAGCCAGGCCGCGAGGTCGCGCACGTCGATGAACTGCACCGGCGCTGTGGGCAGCCCCGGCGCCAGCACCGTGCCCCCACGCGCGACGCGTTGCGGCCAGTAGGTGAAGCGCCCGGTGGGGTCAAACGGACCGACGATGAGCCCTGGCCGCGCGATCAGGCATCGGGCGCCAAAGGCGGCCAGCGCAGCGTCTTCACACAGGCGCTTCAAGCCGCCGTAGGTGTCGCCGTTCACGACCTCGACACTGGGGTCTGGCAACACCGCCGTTGGTGCGTCCTCATTCATACCGGCTTCGGTGAATTCGCCGTAGACGCTGATGGTGGAGACGAAGACATAACGGTCAACGTGAGCGGCAAGCGCTGCGGCGGCAAGGCGCACCTGTCGCGGGAAGTAGGCGCTGGTGTCGATGCAGGCGTCCCAGCCCTTGCGCGTCGCGGCGGTGACGGCGGCGGTCAGACCTAGATTGCGGTCGCAGATGAGATGCTGGGCTTGCGGGAACAGGTCCGCACCCGTCTGGCCACGGTGTACCAGCGTCACCTCGTCGCCACGCGCCAGCGCCATTTCGGCCAGGTGCCGGCCTAGGAACTTGGTACCGCCGAGGATGAGCAGTTTCATGCGTTCACTTTAGCGCTGGGCCGCTGGCTTGTTGAGCATGGTCTGTGGAGCGCTTGACGGACTTCAACATTTCAACGATAGTGGAAACATGGAAGAGAGTGATGTCCTTGCAAGCCTCGGCGCGCTGGCGCAAAGCCACCGCCTGCGCCTGTTCCGCGCGCTGGTGGTGGCCGGGCCCACAGGGCTGACGGCCGGCGCGCTGGCCGAACAGCTGGCCGTGGCACCCACGACGCTGTCCTTTCACCTGAAGGAGCTGAGCCACGCCCAGCTCGTGACGCAAGAGCGCGACGGCCGCTTTCTCATCTACCGCGCGCGCTTCGAGCGCATGAGCGCGCTGCTCGAGTACCTGACCGCGCACTGCTGCCAGGGGCAGCCCTGTGCACCCCGCCCACGCGCGGGCAGCAAGAGCCACAAGCTTTGTTGACACCCCGCGCAAACATCCACCGCAACCCACCAAAAGGACCGCGATGAAACGCTTCCACCTCCACGTGCACGTGAACGACCTGGCGCAAAGCGTCGGCTTCTACAAGCAACTCTTCGCTGCCGAGCCCACGCGTCATGAGAGCGACTACGCCAAGTGGATGCTCGACGACCCGCCGGTGAATTTCGCCATCTCCACTCGCGGCCACGCCACCGGTGTGGACCATGTCGGCATCCAGACCGACAACGCCGACGAGCTGGCCGAACTCAAAGCACGCGCGAGGGCCGCCGACATCAGCCTGCGCGACGAAGGCCAGACCAGCTGCTGCTACGCACGCAGTGAAAAGTACTGGGTCACCGACCCCCAAGGCCTGGCCTGGGAACACTTCCACACGCTGGGTGACATCCCCGTCTTTCACGAAGAAGCGCTGGCCACGCCCGTGGCCAAGACGGCCAGCCAAGCTTTGGCCATCCCCGTCAAGCCCGCAGCGGCTTGCTGCTGAGGGCGGTGGCAGCATGAAAAACGTACTCTTCGTATGCACCGGCAATTCGGCGCGCTCGGTCATGGCCGAAGGCCTGCTCAACCATCTGGGCGCGGGCCGATTCCGTGCCTTTTCCGCCGGTAGCCAGCCCACCGGGCGCGTCAACCCGTTTGCCTTGTCGACCTTGGCCAGCCTGGGCATCACGACCGAGGGCTACCGCAGCAAGAGCTGGGACGAATTCGGGGCGCCCGATGGCCCGCCGCTTTCATTCGTCTTCACCGTGTGCGATAACGCCGCAGGTGAGGTGTGCCCGTTCTGGCCCGGGCAGCCCGTCAGCGCCCATTGGGGCGCGCCCGACCCGGCCGCGGTGGTGGGCAGCGACGACGACAAGGCACGCGCGTTCATGGCCGTGGCGCTCACGCTCAAGCGCCGCATCGAGCTCATGCTGGCGTTGCCCGCAGCCAGCCTCGACGCCATCGGCATCGCGCGTGAGCTGCGGGACATCGGCACGCAGTGAAGGCGCATCGGCAGCCATTGATTGCCGAGTTCCTCGGCACCGCGCTCTTGCTGGCGGTGGTCATCGGTTCGGGCGTGATGGCCGAGCGCCTGGCCAGCGGCAACATGGCCGTGGCGCTGTTGGCCAACGCGCTGGCCACGGTGGGCGGTCTCTATGTGCTGATCGAAGTCCTGGGCCCCGTCAGCGGTGCGCACTTCAACCCCGCGGTGAGCCTGGTGATGGCGACACGCGGCGCGCTGCCCTGGCGCTTGCTAACACCTTACGTGTTGGCACAGCTGCTGGGTGCTGCCTGTGGTGCCTGGCTGGTGCACGCGATGTTTGACATGAACATCGTGCAGTTATCCAGCAAGCTGCGCGGCGGCGCGGGCCAGTGGCTGGCCGAAGTGGTTGCCACGGCCGGACTTCTGCTCGTCATCCTGCGCGCCCCAGCCGCGCGTGTGGCGGCCCTGGTGGCGGCCTACATCGGCGCCGCCTACTGGTTCACGGCGTCGACCTCGTTCGCCAACCCAGCCGCCGCCTTCGGCCGAATGTTCAGCGACAGCTTCGCAGGCATTGCGCCGGCCAGCGTGCCGGGCTTCGTGTTGGCGCAGCTGCTGGGGGCGGCGGTCGGCGTAGGCCTTCACCGCGCGCTGGGCGGGACGTCCAGGGTTTGAGCCTGCTGCGAGAGTTCGCGCAGGCAGTTCAGGCACAGGCAGCCAATCCAGGTTTGGCGCAGCTGTGCCTGCAATTCAGGCGTTAGCGTCAATGTCGTGCAGTCGCAGGGCTCGGGGCGGTCGACGCCGCAGGTGAAGCCGGCGCCGCAGCGTGGACAGCATGCCGGCACCAACGCCAATGTCAAGGCAGGCGAGTCAGGCACGGCGCAAGATCACGGCGTCCTGGCCTTCCTCGGCCTGCTCACCCCACAGGCCTGACCACGCGCCCTTGATGTACGGGCGGTCGGTGGTGAGGCCGGCCTCGCGCATCATCTCCCGCATGGCCGCGTCGGTGTAGGCCACTGCGCCGCGCGGGTAGGCAGGGTCGTTGCTGTAGACGCCGTCACCGTGGGGCAGCGAGAACGTGGCCTTCCACGCGGTGCTTCCCAGCGACTCGGCCGCGAGCAATGCCTCGCGCGAGTAGAGGAAGAAGGACGCATGAACCAGCCCGTCGGGTTTGAGCACACGCGCGAACTCCTTCATGTAGTGCAGCACCTCGTCGCGCAGCAAGTGCGTGAACACCGATTCGAGGCCGATGCGGTCCACGCTGGCGTCGGCCAGCGGCAAGCGAAAGTCACTCGTCTTGAGCCGGCCATGCGGGTTGTAGAGCTCGTTGTGTGCGTCGATGTGGTGGAAGCTGAAGTTCGGGTGCCTGGGCGTGATGTGCCGCTGGCACCAGGCGATGGAGTCGCGCGTGACATCCAGGCCGATGTATTGCCCCGTTGGCAATAGCCTCTCGATGAGCTGGAAGGCGTCGCGACCGATGCCGCAGCCGATGTCGACGAAACACATGTCGGCGTGCAAGCCTATGCTGCGCTCGAAGTTTCGAATGTGCGCCGCGCCTATCCAGTCCAGAGTTTCCGGGCCGGCGCCGGTGAGCGTGATCAGGTGTACCGGAATTCGAAAGCCTTTGAAGTCGAAGTAGCGCATCTGTGCGGGCACGCGGATAGCGTGGCCCGGTGCTATTTCGATGCAGCGGTCACCCCAGGTCGTAGGCAACGTGGACTCAAGCGCAGCGGGTTCGATGTGCAGACTGTCGCCATCGGCAAAGTCGAACTGCTCGAATTCCCCAGGCGCGATGCACTGGCTCGGCGCGCCAGCGCGTTCGATGCGTAGCTGCAGGGCAGGCGTGGTTCCGAACATGTGTCTCCTTTGAAGCCTCGATGGCGGAACTCTAGAGTGGCCGGATCAGGCAGTGAACAGCCCCTGATGCCGCTCGCGCAGTTCCTTCTTCTGCACCTTGCCCATGGCATTGCGCGGCAGCTCGGCCACGACGTAAACCTGCTTGGG